>NZ_BAAASM010000034.1:0-76249 GCF_039532885.1 Streptomyces nogalater
ACTGGGCGTCAGTCAACGACACACCCAGACCAACGATCCGATGATCTGAAAGAAACGGCCTAGTGCTGTGACTGGCAAGGTTCGCCGGGCTGACGGTCGTGGCGGTTGGATGGGCGGTGATGTCCGTTGCGACGCATGTGAATGGCCGCGCGGCGGCCCCGGCCACCTCGATGCCGTCGGCTTCCGCCACGGCCACACCGCCACCGGGGCTGCTTTCTGGGCACGCCTTTGAAAAGAGTTCCGGACCGCTGTCGATCCGGCCACGTCCCGTTCGACGTCATGATGTGCGGCACCTCGCCACACGATGACGCGACACGACCTGACGAGGAAACACGTGGATCAACTGCTGAGAGTCATGAACTTCAACGTCTCAAGCGACGGAATCGGTGCCGGTGAGCACCAGAGTCTTGAGCGGCCGTTCGGCCACGACCACCCCGAGAGGCTGTTCGCCTGGGCCGGAGCAACGGCGAGCTGGCCCATGCGCACGGATCCCGGCGGGAGCCGTGGCCTCGACGACTACTTCACGCGAGACTTCGCACGCAACATCGGCGCAGAGATCATGGGCCGCAACAAGTTCGGGCCCCAGCGCGGCGCCTGGCACGACCACGAGTGGCGCGGCTGGTGGGGAGAGGAGCCCCCGTTCCACACGCCGGTGTTCGTCATGACCCACCACAAGCGTCCGTCGCTCACGCTCTCCGACACCACGTTCCACTTCGTCGACGGCGACCCGGCAACAGTCCTCGAACGGGCGCGGGAAGCGGCACAGGGCAAGGACGTACGACTCGGCGGCGGGGTCACCACTATCCGGCAGTTCCTTGCCGCCGACCTCGTCGACACCATGCATGTGGCGGTCTCACCGGTAAAGCTCGGGTCCGGACTACGACTCTGGGAATCCCCCGACGAGCTGCGCGACCGGTTCCACCTGGAGGTCGTGCCCAGCCCGAGCGGCGTGACGCACCACCTCTTCTGGCGAAGGTAACGCGAGCGCCCACTCCAGTTCGGGCCGCGGTGGCAAGGGGGCGTCCGCCCCATCGGACGCCCTTCTGACCACGGATGCGGGCACGTTCCTTGCACTGGGCGGCGAGTACGTTGGGGTGACGGGCGTTGACGTTGCGCCAGCGCTAGGCCGTTTCCTTCAGATCATCGGATCGTTGGTCTGGTGTGTCGTTGGCTGATGCCCAGTGGGCGAGGATCGGGCCTTTGCTGCCGGACCCGACGCCGAAGCGGGTGGACGGTGGCGTGATCACCGGCAGGTGATCGACGCGATCGCGTTCAAGTACCGCACCGGCACGCCGTGGATGGACCTGCCCGAACACTTCGGCTCATGGAAGGGCGCCACAACCGGCTGCGGAAGTGGGCCGCCGACGGCACGTGGGAGAAGGTCTTCACCGCCCTGCTCGCCCAGGCCGACGCCGAAGGCGACCTCGACCGGGTCGTCGCGGTCGGCTCCACCATCGTCCGCGCTCACCAGCACGCCGCCGGGGGCCGTCAAAAGGGGCCCCGGCCGGCGAGCCGGACGACCATGCCCTGGGGCGCTCCCGCGGCGGGCTGACCACCAAGGTCCACCTCGCCGCGGACAGCCGCTGCCGGCCGCTCGTCTTCGTGCTCACACACGGCCAGGCCGGCGACGCACCCGCGTTCGCTCAGGTCGTGGTCCAGTTACGGGTGCCGCGGCGGATCGGCCGCCCCAGGACCACACCGGAGGCGGTCCTGGCCGACAAGGCCTACTCCTCCCGCGCGATCCGGACCCATCTGCGCCGGCGCGGGAACCGGGCGGTGATCCCGCAGCCCGCCGACCAGGCCGCCAAGCGCATGAAGCGAGGCCGGTCCGGTGGCCGCCCACCGGCCTTCGACCGCGAGGCATACAAGAGGCATACAAGCAGCGCAACACCGTCGAGCGGTGCATCAACAAACTCAGGCAATGGCGCGGCCCGGCCACCCGCTACGACAAGACCGCCACCATCTACCTCGCCGGACTCCACCTCGCCGCCATCTTCATCTGGTCTGCCAGATGATCCGAAGGAAACGGCCTAGTTGCCGGTCGTGCCGTCGAGCATCTCGCGCAGGATGTCCAGGTGGCCGTTGTGGCGGGCCGTCTCCTCGATGAGGTGGAGGAGGATCCAGCGCAGGTCGACGTGCAGGCCGTCGCGGATGGAGCGCTGGGCCTGCTTGTCCAGGGCGTTGCCGGTGACCAGTTCGCGGTAGCGGGCGCTCTGTTCGGCGTATTCGTCGAGCAACTGCGTGAGCGGGAAGTCGACGGCGATGCGCATCTCGCGGTCGGGGTCCTCCTCGGTCCACGGGCCCCGGTCTTCCTCGCCGAGGAAGACCACTTGGAACCAGTAGTACTCGACCCAGCGGAGGTGGTTGATCACTCCGCTCATGGTCATCAGCGGTGAGCCCGGCAGGAGCGCCTTGCGTGCGTTGTCCGCGGAGACGCCGGCGCACTTGGCGCGGGCGGTGTCGCGTGCGTAGTCGAGGAACGTGGTGAGCTGGGTGCGCTCGTCCCACGCGGAAGGCGTGTCATCAATTCTGGTCATCGCGCGAAGCGTCCCCGATCACCGCACCCGATGTCGAGCCATTTGTCGACGGACCCGACCAGCTGAACCCAACTCCTTGTCCTCCAGGCCGCTACAGCGATTCAGCGCCGGCGGGCCGCCCGGCCTGATCGACCGGGCGGACCCTGGCGAACCCGCGAGTGCGAAGTGGGCGCTGCAACCAAGAGGTTCGGGTGGCGGCGCTGCGTGCACGTGGGGGCCTGGCCGCCCCCCGGGCGACTTCGTGATTCCCGAGGTGTCGAACGAAGTCCTGGCAGTGGTCCTCGTCTCCGTGCGCGAGGACGAGCGGGACGAGGGCAGTTCGCCAGCCGTTCATGTGCCGGCCTTCTCGGAGGGAGCGGCTTGTTCGAACTGGCCCGCGACTGTCGGGCCGTCTTGCCCGTGACAACGTCAGGACCCCTTCCGTGACTGCATCGGCCGCTTTCCGGCGCCCTCGTGTTCTTACTCGATTCCTCGTCGCCGCACCCCTCTTGGCCGCAGGCGCCCTGTCCGGCGTACCGGCGGCGCACGCGGCCGCCGCGGACGACGTCCGTATCAACGAGGTGGTGACCACCGGCGACGTCAACGACTCGATCGAGCTGTACAACAAGGGCACCGCCACGGTCGACGTATCGGGTTGGATCCTCAAGGACAACGACGAGGGCCACACCTACAAGATTGCTTCCGGGACCACCCTCGCGCCGGGCGCGTACAGGGCGTTCGACGTGAGCGGCGCGTTCGGCCTGGGCTCGGACGACGAGACTCACCTCTACCTCGCGGACGGCAAGACCCAGGTGGACAGCTTCTCCTGGAGCAAGCACTCCGACCCGTCCTGGTCACGCTGCCCTGACGGCACCGGCGCGTTCAGGCAGGCGGCCACGGTGACCCTCGGCGGCCCGGACAACTGCGGCACCGGCGGCGCGGACGGCGGCTCCACGACGCCGGCCGTGTGGCCGGGAAGCGGCAGCGTGGCCACCGCGGACGGCTCCAACGTGTTCGGCCAGGACCTCAGCGGCCTCTACCAGGGGGGCAGTGTGCTGTGGGGGGCGCAGAACAGCGGCAGGCTGTGGCGTCTGGTGCGGGACGGCTCGGGCGGCTGGAAGCCGGACACCGCCGGCGGCTGGCCCGCCGGCAAGACCCTGCGCTTTCCCGGCGGTTCCGGCACGCCCGACGGTGAGGGCGTCACCCTGACCGGTGCCGGTTCGGCCGGAGGCGTATTCGTGGCCAGCGAGCGCAACGGGGACGCGTCGGGCAGCAGCCGTCTGTCGGTACTGAAGTACGACGTCAGCGGATCAGGCTCGTCGTTGACCGCGGTCAGGGAGTGGAACCTCACTTCCGACCTGCCCTCGACCGGCTCCAATCTCGGTTTCGAGGGGATCACCTGGATCCCGGACACCGCGCTGACCGGCGCCGGGTTCAAGGATGCATCGACCGGCACGGCGTACGACCCGGCCCGCTACGGCAGTCACAGCGGCGGGGTGTTCTTCGTGGGCGTCGAGGGCACGGGCATGATCTACGGCTACGTGCTGACCGACTCCGGTTCCTACACGCGTATCGCTTCCTTCAGCAGCGGCATGTCCGGGGTGATGGAACTGCAGTGGGAACCGCAAGCGTCGCGCCTGTGGGCGGTCTGCGACGACACCTGCGACGGCCGGCACCGCACCCTGAAGATCGACACGACCGGCGTCTTCACCGCCGCCGGCGTCTTCAATCGCCCGTCGGGTATGCCCGACTACAACAACGAGGGCTTCACCCTGGCCGGCGCGGACGAATGCGTGGCGGGAGCCAAGCCTGTCTACTGGGCGGACGACTCCAACGACGGCGGACACGCTCTGCGCAGGGGCTCCATCACCTGCTGAACGGACGGGCTGGACCGGCCCGCCTTGCGGACCTTCGCCACCTACCTCGCCGACCGGCAGCTCACCACGGCGGGCCTCATTCCGGAAAAGCCAGGTCCGGCCGACCGGCCGCGTCCCCGGCCCCTGCGGGCGCGGCTTGCCGCCGGCCCGCGCACACTGCCGACTCCGCAGGCGCGGCCGTACCGCGCGCGGGCCGTAAGGTGGCTGTGGGCGAGCGGCAGCCGACCGGCATCGCGGAGGCCGCCGGTCGTCCGGGGCCGGTGCGCCTGGCGGGTGGGCCGGGCAAGCTCCGACCAGGCTCCCGGAGAGCTCTCCGGTCGGAGCTTGCCGCCAGTCGGTGTCGTCTCCGTCGGCCGTGCCTCCGTCCAGGCCACACGGAGTGACATCACCATTTGCCAGATCTCTCACCGGCCCGCAGGTGCCGCTTCCGCCATGACGGCTCCCGCGACTTCGCGCTATGCCTGCCGATCGACCGCGCGGAAGCCGGTGGTCGTCGGCGTGGGGCTCACACGCAGGAGCCTTCGATCAGCCCGTTCCAGGTCTTGGGTCCCACGAGACCATCGACCTCGTGGCTACGGAATCCACACGCCTTCTGGAAGGTCTTCACCGCGCGGGTGGTCGCGGGACCGAACACCCCGTCCACCGTAAGATCTTTGGCACCCTTCGCGTTCAGTCTCCGCTGGAGGAAGGCCACGCAGGTCCCCCGGTCCCCCGCGGACAGGAAGGGACGGGCCGTGGCGCAACTGGTGGCGCTCGGGGTGCCGGCCGCTGTGGTGAGGGCGGATGCCGGAGCACCGGTCGTCGCGAGGGTGCCGATCACCAAAGCACCCAGCAGCGCAACGGCCTTCATCATGCTGGTCCCCTCTCATCCATTGCGCAGCGCCGCCCATGTCCTCGGACCGACGATGCCGTCCACCGCGAGCCTGTGATGCCGTTGGAACGCCTTGACGGCGCTCCGTCTCATCACAGGAAGGCACCGGGCTCGGCGCCGTGCAGGACGGCGGCTCAGCAGCGGCCGAGACCGGCCGGCGGGTCGTGCGGGGTGTTCACGTTGCCGCCCCACGAGTAGACGTCGTAGAAGGTGCGGTTGGTCGAGTCGTCGATGACCACTCCTCGGTACCAGACGTTGGTGTGGTGCTTGCCGTCGTTGTAGTCCGAACCCCGCGTGTAGCAGCACCGGCTCGTTGCGGGCTCCCGCGGCGTGCTGGTGGGCTCTGACGGAGGTGGAGTCGACGTTGATGTCCCAGTCGATACCACCTGCCGAGTCCGCGGTGGCCTGGACGTGCTGGAGCAGACGCTCCCAGGTGCCGTCGGCCGACCACAGCAGGTGCCGCTTGTGCACGGTCTGCCACGGACCGAAACCTTCGGGCAGCTCACGCCCATGGGCAGCTGGTACCGAGCCGGTGAATGATCCCGTTGATCACCTGCCGGTGGTTTCGCCACCGGCCGCACCGGTTGTTGCTCAGCGGCAACAGCAGCTCCAGCACCGCCCACTCGTCATCCGTCAGATCCCCCCTGCTCAACATGGCCCCAACAACTCATCACATGATCGGAGAGAAACGGCTCAGGAGAGGTTGTCGGTGACGCGCTGGAGCACGGATACCGCCGCCGCATACTCCTCCTCCGTGATGTCACCGACGAGTTCCGCGCGTACCCGGGCCATGTGCTCCTTCGCCGTCGCGAGGGCCGCGCGGCCCTGGTCCGTGAGGGTCAGTCGGCCGTCCGCGCCACCGATGAGCCAGCCCCGGTGCACGAGCGCATCGGCGGCGTGGGCCATCACCTCGGTGCCCAGTCCGTACGGCACGTCCAGGGCACGAATTTCTTCCCTGGTCAGGCCGTGCTCGGCCCGGACGATGTTGTTGAGCGCCCACCATTGGGGCTGGGTCAGGTCGATGCGCGCCAGGGCGGCCTGCGAGTGCCGCAGGATCGCCTCGGTGACCTGCCAGGCGACGAGGGCGATGGGCCGTTGGTCGGGTGCGGTGGTGCCTTTCTGCGGGCTGTTTGTGGTGCCGTTCTGCGAGGTGCTCACGTTCGTCATGATCACTAAGCTAGGACCTCAAGTGCGGTTGAGGGCAAGGCCGGTTTCGACCCCGGTCCCTGATCCAGGGAGCCGTCGCAACGCACCACGACAAGGGCTGACACGTCCGCCTCGGCACCGTTACGCCGCAGCATCTGGCTCCGATCATGATCGGAGAGACGGAACCTAGGGATCCACCAACGTGACGACCCGTCGCTCCCTGGTGCCCTAGCCGGTGGAGAACGACCAGTCCGTCGTCCGCGGAGGCCCGCGTCGGCCCCGGCGAAGCATGTCAACTAACGCGGTCCGGGCCGTCTGTGGAGAGTGGTGCTGCGGCCGGCACCCTGAAGGTCCGTCTCGTGCCTCGTCGTTGTACTGGCCCAGCAACAGCGTCCGGAGAGCAGTCAGGGGCCGGTGACCGCACCGACGACCGCCTCCCCCGTCTCGCACGTCTGTTGGTGAAGAGGCAGTATCGGATAGCTGCGGTATTCGTGGCTAGGGTTGGTATCTCCGGCGCTGACGTCTCCCATGGCGCGCTGCTGCACTAGGGTGCTGCTCGCTGCGCCCAAGCCCAAGGGAGACCATGGAGACCGCCGCCGCGTCACCGGAGATCATCAGCACTCCGTTGAGGATCAGGGCCTTCCGCCGGTTCGCGTCGGCCAGTCTCCTCTCGGCGGCCGGCTCTGCGATGGCTCCTCTCGCGCTGGCCTACTCCGTCATACAGCAGGGTGGAGGAGCCGGGTCTCTCGGCCTGGTCCTCGCTACGAACACTGTCCCCACGATCGTGTTCCTGCTCATGGGTGGCCTCTTCGCCGACCGCTTGTCCCGGAGCCGACTCCTCTTCGCCGGGAACTTGCTGGCCGCAGGTGCCCAGGGTGCCATGGCCGTCAGCGTCGCCACGGGACATGCGACGACTGCCTCGATTGCGGCGTGCGGCTTCGTTTCGGGAACCGCGGTGTCGTTCATCGTTCCGTCCACGCAAGGCGCCGTCGCGCAAATCGTTCCCGAAGAGCACCTCCAGCAGGCCAATGCGCTGCTCAGGCTCCCGAGTAACGCGGTGAGGGTGCTGGGACCTGTCGCCGGAGGAGTCGTCGTCGCCGCGAGTGGCGCGGCATGGGCACTGGCCTGGGACGCATTCACGTTCGCCGTCGCGGCTGTCCTCCTTCTTGGTCTGCGTCTGGAAGCCCCGCCCGCTACACCCGCCGGCGTCCTGGCCGATCTGCGGGCAGGCTGGACGAGCTTTTGGTCCCGCACCTGGCTGTGGACCTATACCGCCGCCGGCACAGTACTCGTCGCCGCCTGGCTGGCGGGCTTCCAGCTTCTTGGCCCCCTTGTCGCCGCACGGCAGTACGCCGGAGCACGTGACTGGGGTCTGATCCAGGCCGCCTTCGCCTCCGGCCTGCTGGCGGGAACCCTCATATGCCTTCGCTGGAAGCCGTACCGGCTCCTCACCGTGGCGGTGATCACGGCCGGCGCCCTCGCCCTCCCGCTGGCGGCCATGGCGTGCAGCGTGTCTCTCCCCCTCATCCTGGTGGCCGCCTCGCTGGCAGGTATCGGACTCGACGTCTCGATCGTCGCCTGGAGCACCGCGTTCCAACAGCATGTACCCCAGGTCGAACAGGGCCGCATGAGTGCGTTCAACGGCGTCGGGGAACGCCTCGTCATCCCCCTGGGCTACCTCATCACCGCCCTCGCAGCCCACTCGTGGAGCATCCAGGCAGTCCTGCTGGGCTGCGCCGCAATGATCACGGTCGCGACCGTTCTCAACCTCTGCGTCCCGGACATACACCGTGTCAACCGGCTCACCCCGAGCCATAAGCCGAGAGCTTCGCGGGACGATCGTGAGGGAGAGCGCGCGTAGCTTGGATCGCCCCGGGCCGATGATCCGCGGGGCGAGGGGTTGACCGCCGGACCAAGCATCGCGGTCGCAAACGCATCCGGACCGGCTGGTGTTCCAGGGCCTCCTATTCGTTCTGCACACCGGAATCTCCTGGCGACGCTCAGGAATCACCGTAAGTGACGCCGACGCGACACCGGCTGTCTCAACGAGACCTTCCGCTCTTCGGCCTTGAGTCCACGGAGTGTCCAAAGCCCGTACAGAGCCAACAGCGGCCTACCGATTATCCACTCGCCAGGACGGTAGTCATCCGCTCGCACGAGCCTTTCAGCAAGGTCAGGGCGCTGCCGCCGCAAGTAGGCACGGGCTTTGAGCGCGTGAGCTGGTTGGGAGGCGATCTTGATGCGGTCGGCACCCTCAAGCAACGGGATCACGTTCGTGATGTTCTGCCATGTCGTCGCGCTCTGATCTTCGAGCAGCACCGTGCCGTCGAACCCGAGCACCGACTTCGCGTAGTCGGCCATCAGATGGGCTTACACAGCGCGGCGGCCGGTCGCACCACCGCTGAAGATCACGCGAGTGCCTCGCACACCGTCAGCGGCAACGGAGCGAATTCCGGCACGAACGCGCCAGCGGTTGATGAAGTTCGCCGTCGATTGCGGGTTGCGGTAGCCCAACACGACCACGGCTTCTGTTACGCCCCCACCGCTGTCCACGAGGGCTCGGGACCAGCGCCAGTTCAACCACTCGCCCCAGGCCAGGACAGCAGCCCCAGCTATCGCCAGCCCTGTTCTCCGTCGCACACGCCGGGCACCGGCCGAAGCCGGACTCACCGCGCACGTCGAAGTCTCGAACCGGGAGGAGCGGTCCTTCCTCCGTGACCTCACTCCGCTCCAGGACGACGTACACCTGCGGTTCGCGCCGCGCGTCGCCCTGCCTTGTCTGAGGGTCATACTCGCCTACGACGCTGACGGCTTCAGCGCCTGGGTCAACGCCCCCGACGAGTCCTGGGCTACGCTCTCGGTCACCGGCCGGCGGCCGGACGATCACCCCCCGGGTACAGCCCCGAAGCCTGGCCGACGAACTGGCGACGGTCTGACACACATGGTGAAGATCCGTTTGGCGGGCGAGAACGGTCGGCGGTCGTTGGCCACGCTGATTACGCCAGGGCAGGCGCGCGACGGGCCGCAGATGATCCCTTTCTACGGCACGGGCACCGTCGCAACGCTCCGGCTGCGGCTGCGCTGACCGGACTCAGGCGAGAACGAGCGTCACGATTCCCGAGCCGGCGGCCCGTCCGTGGTGCCGGAAGGCAAAGGGCTGACCGTCCTCCAGAGCAACGGGCCGTTGCAGTGTGATCGTCACGTCACCCCGGTGAAGCGGATACAAGACGTCCGTTTCCTGGCTGAGCGTCACGTAACCCGCCACTACAGCAGTGCGGATGTAAAACTGAAGCCGCTCGCCCGTCCGTATTTCAGCAGCGCCATGCTCCTCCGAGAGCAGTGCGATGTCCGCTGCGAAACTGGTGTATTCACTGATTGAGCCAGGTGCCGCGAGCACCTGTCCCCGCTCAACCGCGCCAGCTGCCACCCCGCGCAGCAACAGGCCCACATTCATGCCTGTGCTCGCCTCATCGACATACCGACGGCAGGCTTCGATGCCTCCGACTGTGCCGATCGCGCCGCCGCCGAAGCCGACGATCTCCACCTCGTCGCCCTTGCGAATCCGCCCACGCTCGATCCGGCCGGCCAGCATGACCAACCGGCCCTGGTTCCGGCAGAAGACATCCTCAATATGGATCAGGAACGGCTTGCCCAGCCCATCCACCAAGGCTCCCCTCCCGGCGACCGGCCATCAGCAGACCGCCGAGGCTAACAGTGAGCACTGACGGTCCAGCGCCTATCACCTCATCGCCGCCCGACTCGGTCCATGGGACGAGCTCACCAGTACCCACGGCACGCCCGCCCGCACGGCACACGACGGTCAGGTTGCCCGGAGAGCCGGAGGTGACCCCGGTGGTGAGCCTCCCTGTCCCAAAGGTGATCACCATCCCCGGCACGTCGCCGTCCGGCACCTGGAAGGGCCTACGTACTCGACGCCCTCGGCACCGACGGCCGCGGGGCATCGTGCGGGGCGTCGGCACGTGCGGCACCACGGCGGTGATCGCTTGGAGCGTCGGAGAGCCGTCGGACGGCTGACGCGACCGCGGGGTTCTTCCCTGCGAACAGCCGGTCTCTTTCCTGAAACGGTCGCCTCCGGAGCCAGTCGATCACCCTGGTCGCGAGGTTCTGCTCCAGCGTCGTGATGTGTTACTGAAGCTGGTCGATGTCAGCCGACGCTCCGTCGGCTATGGCCGGGGGTGCCGAACTGCCTGGATCGCACGCCGAGCCTGTGATCCACTGCGCGCATGAGCTTATCGGTGGAGGTCTTCCTTGTTGACGCGGATGGCGAGAGGCAGGTGCAGGACGTTCCGGACGGATGCTCCGACGCTGCGGGCCCCGAGAGCTGGCGCACTCGCGTCTGGGGCGCGAATGCCGTCCGCTCGCTGGGGGCCGGCTTCTTTCCGGTGCTGGCCGAAGGAGACCTGTGGGTTGAACCCGGACAGGTTCCCGCGTTCCTGCGTGAGTGCCTTCTGCTTCGCGACAACTGGAGAGGATCGTTGCAAGCACGGGGCCCGTGATGTCGAACCAAGAAGCCAGGAGCGCGATCTCGGAGCGGTTGACGATCATCGAAGGTGCCGCCACGCGCGCGAGTGCCATGGGAGGCGGCGTCCTCATTTGGTGATGCCTCCGGCACACACTGCCTTCGTGTGCGGGAATGTCCATCGGGGAGACAGCACCGGTTGTGAGGGGACGAGGCGGGGATTGCACATGCCCTCGGGACGCGCCCGGTGCCGCCTGTGCCCGGAGTAGTCCACCGAGAGGAGACGATCGCCCGCCCTACTTGCGCCGTCGACTACGGGAGGCCGCCACACCTGGGCGGCCGAACTGTAAGGCGGGCTCGACTCGCTCGCCACGGTGACCGCAGGCATCGCAGCCGAGGGTGAGACGCCGCCCGCTTCCAACTGTGAGGTCACGGTCCGGCGCTGCGCCCCATTCAACTCAACGCACGCTGTCGGTTGTGCGGAGACCGTTCGCGCACGGTGCGAACGGCCGTCAAGGGCTGGCGGTCTCGACCCGGGAGAGCTTGTTCCACAGCCCGGGCAGGCCGGGAGGTCGGCGGTGCCGTGAGGCGACGATGATGCCGCACTCCCCTTCCGTCCCGCAGGCCGGGACGGAACCGGCTCGGCCCCCGTCCGTCAGCTCGGGCAACGCGGAAGCCGTGGGCCGTGTTCTTGAGCTGGCTGTCCGTGTCCCGGTCGAGTACGCGTCGGCGCATATGCGATCTCGGCGGTCAGAGGCGCGCAGCCCCCTGCCACTCCCCCTGCCCGCCCCGCCCACCACCGCACCGTTCGGCACGCCGCCGGGTCCCGGCCCCTCGCCAGACACCGACAGACGCCGACTCCGGGCAGAGGCCGACACCCGGAATCAGGCCGCTCACCCAGAGACCGGCCCACGCAGAGGCCGGCACCCCGGACCGCGCCAACCCACGCAGCAGCCGACACCCACGCTCGAGCTGCCCCGCGCAAAGGTCGCCCTCCGTGCTCCCGCCGCCCCCGGCAGCCCACTGATTCGGTCAGCCCTGCGTGGTGTCCGGATCCGTATTCCCTCTCCCCGTCCCGGCGACACCTCCCGACACCTCCCGACGGCGCCCGGACCGTCGCCACCTCGGTTGTCGCTCTCCCACGCGGAGAGGTGCCGGCCTCCGGGCACGGCGCCATTAACGCCATGGAGCGAAAGGGATAAAACTCCCTCAAGTACGCACACGACTCATGAGGAACCGAACACAAGGTCTCGGCGGCACATATTCGGCCGTCAACTGCCCGCCCGCCCAAACCCCCTCAGACACGGTGATTACATGGTTAAACTCACGCCATACCGCGGCTTACGGGCTGCTGAATTCGCCGTTGACGTCAGGATAATGTCGGGCAAACGCGACAGCGGATGTCGCCGAGACACGATGGCCTGACTTCCATCCCTCGCTCACCAGCCCCGTTGACCAAGCAGATTCGGCTATCTAGCTTTGCTTCGGTGCACGCCGCATACATCACGCAGCGGATGCCGGTAAGGCGATAATCCGGCACCGCCAGAGGACGAGCGCCACATGTTTCCGGCGGTACTCGGCGGCTATCGCACGAGCCGGTCTCGGAAACCTTTAGCCAAAGCGACGACACGCATTCGATAACGGACCGCGTTTACGTCCTTTTCCTGCATTTGTCGATCACACCTGTCAGCAAGACACACGCCAGCGCAATTCATGTACGCGAGTGTGAAGGGATGTGAAAGACCGTGGACTGGTCCCGCAGTGTAGTGGTGGTTGTAAGTCCGGACTCCTTCATTCGCGGTGTGGGTCGCCGCATTGTGGACGAAGTGCTGGCCTCCGGTTGCGAAGAAGTCGCGGCCCGGGTCGTGCAACCGGGCAGTCTACTGCTGGACGCCATATACGACGATCTCTCCCGGAAGCGAATATATTTCGGTACGTACCGGTACCGTGCTATCGACGCGCTCTATGGTCTCGGCCCCTCGCTGGCGATTCTTCTGCGGGGCTCGCCCGGTATCCACCGGCACTTCACCGAGCTCAAAGGCTCCGGTCCGCTTGAGAAAGCCTCCCCTACCTCCCTCCGGCTCCGGTTCGGCGCCGTCAACACGATCCTGGGGCTCCTGCACGTCTCGGACAGCCCCGAAGAGGCCGAACTCGACTGGAAGACCTTCTTCGCCAGGGACTGGAACAACCCGGGCCCCAGCGAGGTGCCCGACTCCCCCGTCCGCCTGGGCACCCCTGGAGCGCGCGTGCTCGCCGGCCTCCTCGACAGCCCACCCGGCTCGGGGGAGAGCCGAGGCTTCCTCCAGGTGCGCGACCAGCTCAGGCGCTCCCTGGTGGCGTACCTGTGGGAACTCCTGCCGCAAGAGGAAACCGCTTCCCTGGCCCGGCATCTGGCCGCGCTCGACAGAGCCCCGCTGAGCGGCGAATTCGTCGCCCGGATGGCGAAGAACCTGGACGGAGCCGCCGATCTCCTGCTCCGGCGAGCACTCACCGCGTCCTTCACCCCCGACGAACCGCCGCTCGACACGCGCAGGCTGTGGCGGACGCTGGAGGGGCACGGCATCACGGTCGATCCGTGGGCCCGCGCCGTACTCACGACCTGCCAGTACTTCCCGCCCCTCGCCCACGACGGGAACCCGCGCGAGTCCGCATCCCCCGCGGACGCCCCGCGACTCGCCCGTTCCGGCGCGGAGTCCGCCGCTCATGGCTGAGGCGGGGGTACGGCTCTGGGCCGGCGGGGAGGAGGCGGCCCCGCGAGACGCCCCCCGTTGGGCCGTGGAAGAACGGCGACGGGTACGTGCGACCCTCCTCGGCTCCCACCCCGCCCCGTACCCCTGCCACTTCGGGTCCATCGGTGAGAACAAGGGCACCAACCACTACACCTACTGGGATCTACGTCAGGATTCCACGAGCGAGGCGGAGGCCGTGGCGCGTGCTCTCGGGGCGTTCGTAGGGATGCAGCGCGCTCTGCCCGACGAGCGGCTTTCCCTGCTCCTCATGGTGGGACCGTCCCGGAAGGACGGGGATTTCGCCTGGTACCGGGACCGGTTCTGGCGCATACTCGCCGCCCTGCACGAACACGACCTGGATCCGTGGCCCGCCGGTGTACCAGACGACCCGCAGGACCCGAAGTGGGAATTCTCCTTCGCGGGGGAACCGCTTTTCACCTTCGGCACCTGTCCGGCCTATGGCCCGCGTCGCAGCCGCACGCTCGGTGAATGTCTCGTGATCGGCGTGCAGTGCAGAAGCGTCTTCCAGTCCATCAGCGGCTCCACGGCGGCCGGACGTGCGGCGAAGAAACGTATCCGCCGGAGCCTCGCCGAGTACGAGGACGTGCCCCTGCTCGCGGACGCCGGGGACGGCCAGGGCTCCACGACAGCGAAATGGAAGCAGTATTTCCCCGAGGTCGACGGCCAACCACTGAGTGGAAAGTGCCCTGTCCGGTGGGAGAAACGGTGAAGCAGCAGGAGATGGCGGCCGACCGCACCCACACCCCGGTTCTCGTGGTCGATGAGGAACTTCCGGAGCAGTGGCCCGACTGCACCTTCCTCACCTCGCCGGCGTGGCTGAAGATGATGGGTGACAGGCCGCCCGGTCGCGGCTACTTCTTCCGGCTCGTACAGGACGGCGTCACCGTCGCCGCGACCACCGGGTACCTCATCGAGGACCCCGACTGCTACGAGTCGTTCAACATCCACGATCTCCTGTGGCGGGATCCCCCCGTCTTCCCCGATCAGGACAGGCCGTCCGCACGGGGACCGGAGCGGGCCGCCCTCTTCCCCTTCCTCGCGCTCGTGCAGCCCGGCTACGACTGCGCGGTGGCCGTCCCGGGGCCGTTCGCCGAGGAAGCGGTCCGTGGTCTCCTCACCGAGGTCACCCGGTGGGCGCGCCGGGCAGGCGCGGTCTGCGCGGCCGTGCTCTACGCGTCCGGGTCCGCGTTGCCCGCGGTCCTGGAGGCCGACACCGCCTGGAGCCGGTGGCGTGGCACCGTGCGGTCCGTCCTCGACGTACCGGCGGGAGGCTTCGACGACTACGTCGCCGGGCTACGGAAAACGAGCCGCCAGAAGGTCCGCTGGGACCTGCGTGACCTGGCATCGGCCGGGGTCCGCACCGTACGCGCCGACCCGGCCGGACTCGGGGCCGGGGAGGTGGGGCTGCGGATGAACCTCGTCGCGAAGTACGGGGCTTACAGCACCCGGGACGTGGAGCGGTCCCGGCTGGAGCGGCTGGTCGCGTTCTTTCCCGCGGACCGCCTGCGGCTGTTCCACTGCGCGACGGCCGACGGGGAGGTGGTGGCCTTCAGCCTCTTCATCGCGCACGGCGACCAGTGGCACGTGTTCTGGTGCGGGTTCGACTACGACAACCCGGCGTCGCGCAGGACGTACTTCGACGCGATGTTCTACTCCCCCGTCCGTGTCGCGCAGACCGAGGGGGTCCGGGTGATCGACTACGGCCTCGGTTACGAGAAGAGCAAGAAATGGCGAGGGTGCCACGGCGCACCTCGCGACATCTGGGTCGCCGACCTCGGCGGGGACCTCACCCCCTGGTTGCGGACCGCCGCCCGGGACGGAGCACCCGAAGGAACACCGACATCCGGCGCCGACACCGCCGCCGGGTGACCGAATCCATCGCCGGCCGACTGGAGACGCGGTCTTGGACGTGAGTGCCACACTGCAGGCAGTTGAGAACTCCGCGCTGATCGACGAGGTCTTCTCCGCGGGATACGACTTCATCACGGGCGTGCCGGACTCCTATCTGGCCGGTTTCCTGAGTGCCCTGGCCGCGCACGAGCGAGCGGACGAGTGCTTCCAGCCCGGGACACGCGAGGACAACTGTGTCGGACTCGCGGTGGGGGCCTACCTCGCCGGTGCGACACCGCTGGTGTTCATGAAGAGTGCGGGGCTCGGGACCTGCGTCGACGCCCTGACCAGCCTGGCGCTGGTCTACCGGATCCCGGTCGTGCTGCTGGTCTCGTGGGCCGGACACGACGGCCGCGACGTGCCGCACCACAACGTGATCGGCCGGCCGGCGCCCGCCATGCTCCAAGCCCTCGGCATCCCGGTCCTGCGCTGCCGGTTCGGCGACACCGCGGAGATCGCGGAACAACTGCGCGCGGCTCTGAAGGAAGCGGTCTTCGCCGGCGGCCCCGTCGCGGTGCTGTGCGCGCCCGGAGGAGGGTGAGAACGGATGCTGACCAGAGACGACGCTCTCGCCCGGATCGCCCGCACGGCCGGCGCCGAGAAGGCGGCGGTGTTCATCGGCAACGGGCTCAACCCGCGGGCGCTGCACGCGATCGCCGACCGTGACGAGAACTTCTACATGATGGGCAGCATGGGTCTCGCGCTGCCCCTGGCCATCGGGTTCTCCCGGCAATCGGGCAGGACCGCGCTCGCGGTCGAGGGCGACGGCAACACCCTCATGGGCATGTCCGCCATGGCGCTGGCCCCGGCCGCGCGCGGGACGCTCGTGCACATCGTCCTCGACAACCAGGTCTACGAGAGCACCGGTGGTCAGCGCTCGCCCGCGCCCGGCTTCTCCTTCGTCGGCCTCGCCCGGGCCGCCGGGTACGCGACGGCGGTGTCGGTGACCGATGCCGAGGCGTTCTCCGACGCACTGGCGCAGGCGGTCGGCGCGAAGCGACCCGGGTTCGTCCACGTACACACGGCGGCCGGCTCCGGGCCGCCGCCGCCCCGGGTCCCGTACCACCCGGCGGACATCACCGCCCGGTTCACCGCCCGCTACCGCACGCGCGACACCTGACGAAACGAGGTGACCTTGTGAACGACCTGCGTATGGGCATAGGTGTGCACAGTCCCATCACGGCGCTGCTGGCGGAGGAAGCCGGCGCCGATGTCCTCTGGCTCGGCAGTCTGGAGATGTCCACCAGCCGCGGGGTACCGGACCAGGAGGTCCTGGAGCCGCAGGAGATCGCCGGGATCATCCGCTCGGTGCGGGCCGTGACCTCACTGCCCATCTACGTCGACGCGGACACCGGCCGCGGGAGCGACGATCTGGCCGTCCTGGCGACCAAGCTGTACGAGGAGGCGGGGGCCGACGCGATCTGCGTGGAGGACAACCTCTTCCCCAAGCGGAACTCGCTCGACGACCGCTTCGGCGGCCGCAAGCTGCTGGACCCGGAAGCCTTCGCCGGCCGGATCTCCGCCATGGTGGCCGCCCGCAGCTCCCTGAAGGTCGTCGCCAGGACCGAGGCACTGGTGGCCGGCCACGGTGCGGACGCGGCCGTCGAGCGGCTGCACCGGTACGCGGACGCCGGTGCGGACGCCCTGTTCGCACAGGCCAACCGGGCCAGCGCCGGCCAGCTGCTCCCGGTGGTGGAGAAGATCGCGCCGCTGCGTCCCATGGTGCTGGCGCCGACGGTCCTGCCCGACACCGACGCCGAGGCGTTCGCGGCGTACGGCCCGGTGACGGTCCTCTTCGCCAATGTGATCATGCGGAGCCTCGTGGCGGGGACCTCCCGGGTGCTGCGGGAGGTGATGAGCTCCCGGCGGCTGACATCGGTCTCGTCGGAACTGGCCGGCGTGGAGCGGCTGTTCGAGCTGACCGAGCGGAGCCTGGTGGCGGGGCACGGCTCGGGAGGCGGCACGCGGGCATCGGACGGGCAGGTGTCCGACGGGCCGTCACCGGCCGGGCAGGGGCCCGACGCCGGTCCGGCGGCGGGTGAGGCGCGCGGCAGCGCCGCCACCGCGTCGGAGGAGGCCGCGCCCCTTACCGAGGCGGTGGTGGACGGGCCGACCGACCGTGAGCGAGCCCGGGCGCTGATGGCCGAGGCGGCCTTCGACTACTGCGCGGGCGGCGCGGGGGACGAGTCGGGGATGCGGCGCAACGTGGAGCGCCTGGACGCCATCACGCTCACCCCCCGGGTGCTGCGTGACGTATCGCGGCGGAGCACCGCCACCGAGCTGTTCGGCCGGCGGCTGGCCGCGCCGGTCCTCGTGACCCCGATGGGGCTCCAGGCCCTGTGCCACCCGGACGCGGAGGTGGCCACCGCCGCGGCCGCCGACTCGCTCGGGCTCGGCTTCACCCTGTCGATGTTCAGTTCGCGGCCCGTCGAGGAGGTCGCACCGGCGGCGCCCGGCCTGTGGCAGCAGATCTACCTGCTGCGCGAGCGCGAGGTCAGCTGGTCCATGCTGCGCAGGGCCGAGGAGGCGGGGGCGGGCGCGGTGGTGTGCACCGTGGACGTGCCGGTGGTGGGCCGTCGCAGCCGGGACGCGCGCAACGGGTTCAGCCGGTTCGACGCGGCAGCGCCCGCCGTCGTCCGGGACCCGTCCTTCCTCGGCCTGCTCCAGCACCGCAGGAAGCGGACACCGGCGCTGACCGCGTCCGACCTCCTGTCGGAGCTCTTCCCCGACCCCGCCGTGTCCTGGGATGACCTGGCGAGCCTGCGGTCGCGTACCCGCCTTCCGCTGGTCGTCAAGGGGATCCTGCACCCGGCGGACGCCGTACGCGCCGTGGACGCGGGCGCCGACGCCATACAGGTGTCCACGCACGGCGGCCGGCAGTCGGACCGGCACGTGGCATCGGCGGACGCGCTGCCGGCCGTGGTGTCGGCGGTGGGAGACCGGGTGCCCGTCCTGTTCGACTCCGGGGTACGCAGCGGGGCGCACATCGCGTCCTTGCTGAGCCTCGGCGCGAGTGCCGTCCTCGTCGGCAGGCCGGTGCTGTGGGGCCTGGCGTCGGGTGGCCGGGAAGGCGCGGCGAAGGTGCTCGCCGCCCTGCTGACCGAGCTGGACCACACCATGGCCCTGCTGGGGGCCGCCAGCGTCACCGAAGTCGGCCGACCGACCGGTTCAGGGGAGCAGTCATGACCACACCGAACACCGACGGCAGTACCACAGCGCACCGCCACTGGGACGAGGTGTGGAAGACCGGGGACGGCCGCGCCGACTGGTCCACGGTCGACCCGTGGGTCGCGGACACCGTCGCCCTGCTGCGGGACCGGAAGGTGCGCGACGTGCTGGACCTGGCCTGCGGGGTCGGGCGGCACGCCGTCTTCTTCGCCCGGTCCGGCTTCACCTGCTGGGCGGTCGACGCCAGTGACACCGCGATCGAGCAGAGTCGCGTGGCGGCCGCGGAGGCGGGCGTGGACGTCGACCTCCGGATCGGGCCGATGAGCCATCTGCCCTATCCGGACGACCACTTCGACTATGTGCTGGCCTACAACGCGATCTACCACGGCGACCGTGACGCGGTGCGGGGCCACGTACGCGAGATCCACCGGGTGCTGCGGCCCGGGGGGCTGTACCAGCTGACCATGCTCTCGCGCCGCAACCACAACCACGGCAAGGGGATCGAGGTCGGTCCGGGCGCCTTCGTGCAGCCGGAGGCGACCGACGACAAGGTGCACCCGCACTTCTACTGCGACGCGGCGGAACTGATCGCGATCAACGAGCCGGCGGCGCTGCTCCGGGCACACGACGAGGAGCACTCGGCTCCCGGATCGTTCCACTGGCACTGCCTGTTCGAGCTGCCCGAGGAGGCAGGGGGGACCGGGTGACGCGACAGCGCCGGCCGGTGCTGCCCGCGCGGATCAGGCGGTCGGCGCAGTTGCGGCCGTTCGGGGAGAGGAACTTCCGTTACCTGTGGTCCGGGTTCGCCGTCTCGCTCCTCGGCGACGGCATGATGTTCGTCGCCCTGCCCTGGCTGGTGCTGTCCCTGAACGACAGCACCACGGCGCTGGCCGCGATCGGCGTGGTGATGGCGGTGAGCGCCCTGCCCGCCGCCCTCCTCGCCGGCATCTGGGTGAACAGATACGGGGCCCGGAGGGTGATGCTGGCCGGGGATATGCTGCGCGCGGTCGTGCTGGCGTCGATCGGGCTGCTGGGCCTGACGGACTCGCTCACCACCTGGTACCTGTACGTGGGGCTGGCCGTCTTCTCGGCCGCGGAAGCCGTCTTCGTTCCAGCCTTCAACACCATGGTGCAGTCGCTGGTGCCGGCGGAGCACCTGGTCGGCGCCAACTCCGTCGACCAGGTCATCCGCCCCCTGATGTGGCGGCTGATCGGGCCGGCCCTCGGCGGCGCGGTGGTCGCGAGGTCCAGCGCCGACTGGGTGTTCGTGGCGGACTCGCTGACCTTCGTCGCGTCGTTCGGCTTCCTGCTCAAGGTGCGCGCCGAGCGCGAGCCCGTGCAGCGGGAGCCCAGGAGCCTGCTGGTGGAGAGCCTCGACGGCTTCCGGTACGTGTGGCGGCACAAGTGGCTGCTCTACGCGTTCGCGGCCGGGGCGGTGACCGTGATCTGTGTGATGGGGCCGTGGAACGTCCTCGTGCCCTTCATCCTTCACGGTGACGTGGCACACGGCGCGGAGACCTACGGGCTGGTACTGGCCGTCGGCGGGGTGGGCCAGATCATCGGCGCGCTTGTCGTCGGCGGGAGGTCGCTGGACCGGCGGTCGCTGCTCTGGCTCTACCTGGCGTGGGGCGGCATGGCCGGCGGGCTCGCGGGGTTCGCCTTCGACGCCTCGCTCGTGCCCGCGCTGATCGGGAGCTTCGTGATCAACGCGGCGCTCGCGATCTCCGCGGTGCTGTGGGGAGCGCTCCTCCAGAGCGCCGTGTCCCGCGCCTACGTGGCGCGCATGTTCGGGATCGACTGGGCGCTGTCCCAGGTGCTGGTGCCGATCTCCTACTCGCTGACCGGCGCGTTCGCCGGGATGACCTCCACCGGCACCACGCTGCTGGTGGCCGCCGTGGGTGGGCTGATCTGTGTCCCGGCCGTGCTGGTCGTCCGGCAGGCACGGCGCATACCGGAGATGAGGAACCCTTGAGCGACGACACCGACATCACCACGGCCGCCCGGGACCGCGGCGCCGACGCCGCCGTCGACGACGTCACCGCGCTGCTCGGGCGGCGCTTCTCCTGGCCGGCGGGGTGCGGTGTCCTGCTGGCCGGGTCCACCGCCGAGGGCGTGGCCATGCGCGGCTCCAACGTCAACGTGCTGGTGCTGAACGCGCCGGACGACTGGGCACCGGACCACGGGGGCGCCGGGTCGGTGCTGCGGCCGATGAGCCTGGCCCGCAACCACCTGTTCTCCGGTGACCCGGTGATCAACATGGACGTCCTGCGGCCACGCCCCCTGCACGACCTGGCCGAACTCGCCTCCGGCATGGCCCGGATCCAGGACCCGGGCACCCCCGACCTGGAGTTGCCCGTGCTCGATGTGCTGGAGATCCGTTTCCTCTCCAGGCTTCGCGGCGGCAGGGTGCTGCACGGACCGGAGACGGTGGAGCGCTGGCGGCTGCGTACCGGGGTGCGGTGGCTGCCCGCCTTCCACTGCGCCACCACCTATCTCACGGCCGACCACTTCCGCCGCAAGGCGATGACGGCCCACGCCGACCGGCTGACGCTCGACGCCTCGGTCCTGTTCCGCCTGGCCGTCGAGCACCTCCTCATCAGCGCGCTGGCCGCCGAGGGCCGTGTTCTGCACGAGGTGAAGAACCTGGGCCGCACCATCGGCGCCGTCCTCGCGGGCGGGGCGCGGCCGTCACGGCTGCTGGAGGAGGCCGGGAGCCTCCTGGACCACGGCACGCGGCCCGGTCCCGCGCTCTTCGCCCGGTTCGACGCGTGCTCCGCCGACCTGCTGCGCGGGCTGCGCGCCGCCCCGCACGGCGGCACGGCCGCCGACTACCTCGCGGGACAGGGCTACGGCGAGGCGGAGTACGGCCCCTCGTGAGCGCGGGAGTGCACAGGGGCGGAACGCCGTCGGATGCAGGTCCAGCCACGCCACGTCCAGCCGGAACAGGGTCACGTCCAGGAGGCGCAGACATGAGCACGGTCGAGCTGAAGGCACCCCAGCTTCCCCCCGCGGTCCGCGATGTCGTCGACGGTCTGGCCGCCCTTCCCGCGGTGCGGTCGGTGCGTGTCGCCGGCTCGCGCGCACGGGGCAACCCCACCGGACCCGACAGCGACTGGGACATCCTCGTCTACACGGACACCCTTCCCGCCCGCGACGAGCTGCGCCGGCTGCTGCCGCCCGGTGCCGGATCATCCGGGGACCGGTTCGAGCCGCACACCGCGAACCCCGGCCACCCCTTCCAGGAGACGGAGTTCACGGTTCCGGTCTCTCCCAGGATCGACGTCTGCCTCCGGCCGCTCGCGCATCTGCGACAGGAGGAGGAGCGGGCCGTCCGGGGGGCGTTCACCGTGCACTCCTATCCGAAGACCGCGGGCGGTGTGCCCTCGTACATCCTGCTGAGCGAGGCCGCGCTCTCGGCGCCCGTCCACGGTGACGTGGGCGCCCCCGCCTGCCCCGGCGCGCTCGTCGCCGCCGCGGTGCCGTGGTGGCGAGGGCGCGCGTCCTGCGCCCTGCTGCTGGCGCTCGACCATGTCGCGGCGGGTGAACCGCTGGGTGCCCTGGAACACGTGCTCGCCGCGGCCACCTCGGTCGCGCACGCCAGGCTGATCTCCCAAGGCCGCTGGTACCCCATCACCAAACGCCTGCTCGGCGAGGCCGGCGCCCTCGACGGCGGGGCACGTGAGCGGATGGCCGGGCTGTCCGCCGGCCGGCTGACCGAGGCCGCGGTGCGTCAGGTCGCGGACGCCCTGGAAGTCGACGTGGACAGCGGACTCGGCTGGCTCGCCCGGGGCGAGCACATGGGCCCCGGCCGCCAGGGCTAGGACCCGCGCGCATCAGCAACCGCGAGAACGACAAGGAAGGCGTCAACCATGCCGGACATCCAGCTCTACGACTGCGACACGCACTTCACCGACCATCTGCCCGACCTCTGGACGGAGATCGGCTTCTCCCCCGCGGAGGCCCCCGAGGTGGTCACCGAGGCGGGCACCACCCGGCTCAGGCTCGGCGACCGGCTGTTTCCCCGGCCGAGCGGCCCAGGACACGGCAACCCCAAGGGCCTCGGCCACCTCATCGGCCCCGGCGAGGACGAGGACCGCGCCATCTTCATGGCCAAGTACAACATCGCCGCCGCCGTCCTCCAGCCCGGCTTCGTCGGCCTGTCGGTGCAGGCCGTCGACGACGAGACGACCAGGCTCCGGCTGTTCGACGGCTACAACCGGCTGGCCTCGCTGTCCTGCGCCCGCTCCCCGCTCGCGCTGAAGTGGGCCTTCCTGGCCTCGGTCGAGGACCCGCGGTGGAGCGAGGAGACCCTGCTCGGGTACGCCGAGGACGAGCGCGACGAGAACCTCGTGGCCGTGGTGGTCCGGCCGACCGGCCGCACCCCGTCGGTCCGTCTCAACTCCCCTGCGGTGACGCCTCTGCTGCGCACGGCGGCGCGGCTGGGGCTGCCGCTGTTCGTCCACGGCGGCACCGGCTGCTTCCAGTGGTCCCCGCTGGCCGACGCCTACGAGGACTACGCCATGACCCACGCCTTCGGGCACATGGGCGAGCACATGATCGCCCTGGCGGACCTGGTCACCCGGCCCGACGGGCTCCCCGACGACCTGCGCGTGGTCATGCTGGAGTCCGGCATCTCCTGGATCCCCAGTGTGCTGGGGCGACTGACCAGTCACACCCGACGGCTTGCCGGGACCGCGACCACCCCGACCGAGATCTTCAGCCGGCACTTCGCCGTGGTGCCCGACCCCGGCGAGGAACACGTGTCCTGGGCCGTGCGGGAACTCGGCGCCGACTCCGTGCTGTTCGGCTCCGACTACCCGCACTGGGACACCGTGGAGGCCGCCGACTGGCTGGCGGCGTTCTCCGGCCTGTGCCCACCGGAGAAGCTGGCCGCGAACACGGCCCGTTTCGTCCCCGGCCTGTCCGGAGCGGCGTCGTGAGCCCGGCACTGGCAGTGGGCTCCGACGACCGGGTACGGCGGGACGACGGCCGTCCCGTCCGCATCCTCGTCGTGGGCTGCGGCGACCTGTCGGTACGTGTCCTGCACGGGCTGACCGCCACCTCGCAGCCCCGGCACCTGGCACTTCTCGGACGCGACGGGGAAGCGGTCGTCCGCACCGCGAACATGGTGTCGCTCGCCGCGACGCAGCTGGGCCGGGACTGCCCGGTCGACCCCCTCGTACGGGACCTCTCCGACGTCCCGGGCACCGCGGAGGCCATCGCGGGGTTCGGCCCCGACATCATCTTCTCGGCGGCCAGCCGGCAGTCGTGGTACGTCATCTCCAAGCTTCCCGCCGACCGCTTCGCACGGCTGAGCGCGGCCCACTTCGGTCCCTGGCTGCCCATGCACCTGGACCCGGTCCTCAAGCTCATGAAGGCGGTACGCGCTTCGGGCACCGGCGCGGTCGTGGTGAACGCCGCCTATCCGGACGCGGTACACCCGGCCCTCGCCGGGGCCGGTCTGAGCCCGGCGCTCGGCATCGGCAACGCGGCGAACTCCATACCCGCGCTCCGGACGATCGCGGCCCGGCACCTCGGGTGCGCGCCCTTCGACGTGCAGCCGCGTTTCGTGGCGCACCACTTCGTCAGCCATCGGATCTCCCGTACCGGCGACGCCGGCGGCGCGGCCTACGACCTGACCTTCTGGCAGGGCGGCACGGAGGTCACCGACCGGCTGCCGGTGGACACCCTGTTCGACTCGATGCGCACCGAGTACCGCCGGACCGGGGGCCGGCCGGGGCAGCTGATGACAGCGGCCTCCGCGCTCGGCGTGCTGGAGCCGCTGGCCACCGGTGTCGAGGCCACCGTGCACGTACCCGGCTGGCACGGCCTGCCCGGCGGCTGTCCGGTACGGATCACCCGGGAGGGAACCGCGCTCGACCTGCCGCCAGGGCTCGGCGAGCGGGACGCCGTGGAGATCAACCGCGACGGGCAGCGCCACGACGGGATCGCCCGGATCGCGGAGGACGGGCTCGTCGAGTTCACCGACGAGTCGGTGGAGATCATGCGGGAGGAACTCGGCTACACCTGCAAGCAGATGGCCCTCGCCGACGTGGAGGAAGCGGCCGACGAGCTGGCCGCGCGCTACGCGGAGTACTGCCCGTGACGAGCGGCGGACCGAGGCACGTGCTGGTGATCGACCACATCGGTTACCACTACTACCAGGACACCGACGGCCGGAAGTTCCTGCCGGCGGACGACAACCGCGTCCACCTCGTCACCGACATCCGCAAACTGGACCAGGCGCGCGGTGCCGAGCTGGCCTCGGTCGTCGGTATCCCTCGCGGCGACGACGTACTGCTGGAGGCCGCGGCCCTCTTCCACCAGGGCGCCACCGGGCGCCCCGTGGACCGTGTGGTGGCCATCAGCGAGGGCCTGCTGCTGGCCGCGGCGAGGCTGCGGGACAAGCTGGGGGTGCCGGGGCCCACGGAAGAGCAGGTCCTGGGCTACCGCGACAAGGTCACGATGAAGGACCGGCTGCGGGACCACGGTATCCGCGTCCCCGACTACGCGCCCTTCACCGAGAGCGCCGCACAGCGCCTCCTCGCCCGGCACGGCAGGGTGGTGGCGAAGCCACGCCGCGGCGAAAGCTCCGCCGGGATCGCCTTCCTGGACGGTCCCGACGACCTGCGCCGCCTCCTCGCCGAGGCGGCCCGCTCCGGCGTCACCCCCGACACCTACGAGGTGGAGGAGCGCATCGAGGGCACCCTCTTCCACATCGACAGCGTGGTCAGCGAGGGCGTGCCGCTCGCCGCGACGGCCGGCCGGAGCATCGAGGAGACCACGTCCTACCGGCACCTCGGTGCCTTCCGGGACGTCGCCGTCGGCCCCGGGGACACACTCGACCGGCTCCTGCGCTTCAACCGGGCGGTGCTGGCCTGCTTTCCGCACTTCAGCGGCGTCACCCACCACGAGGTGTTCCTCACCGAGGACGAGGTGGTCTTCTGCGAGATCGGTGGCCGGCCGGGCGGCGGCGGCATCATCCCCGGCTTCCACTCGCGCACCGGTGTCAACCTCGACGAGATGGCCGTCCTGGCGCACCTGGGCGAGGAGATCCCCCGGCCCGCGCCCCCGGCCGACCACCTCACCGGGTACGCGCTGGTCTACGCGCCGCCCGGCCGCCTGGAGACCGACCTGACGCCACCGGCAACCGACTGGATCATCGACACCCAGCTGCGTTTCCAGGTCGGTGACGTCATGCCGCGGCCCACGGGCTGGAACCAGGCGGCGGCCACGGTCACCGTGCGAGGGCGGTCCGAGGCCGAGGTCACCTCCCGTCTCGACCAGGTGATCGGCATCCTCCAGGACAGGCTGCACGGCGGCAGCGGGAAACAGGGGTGAGGCGGCCGTGACGAAGATCGAACAGCTCGCGCTCACAGTGGCGCGGCGCGCGGCGACCGAGATCCGCGCCACATCCCGCCGGAAGTACCGAGTGAGCCGGAAGAGCGGACCGGAGGACCTGCTGACCGAGGCGGACCTCAGAGCGGACTCGCTCATCACAGACCTGCTGTCCAGGGCGCGGCCCGGCGACGCCGTCCTCACCGAGGAGTCCGGCTACCGGCCCGGACGCACCGGCGTGACCTGGATCGTCGATCCGCTCGACGGGACGGCGAACTTCGTCCGCGCCTCGCCGCACTACGCGGTGAGCGTCGCCGCGGTGTCCGGGGCGGAGTGCCTGGCGGCGGCGATCGTCCGGCCGGCCGACGGACAGTGGATGGCGCTGTGCGACGGCGCACCCGACGGCGACTTCACCCAGGACCCGCCCGCCATGGCCAAGGGCGCGCGGGTGGCCGTCGCGTTGCCCTACGGTGCCGCCGAACTCGTCGAGGCCCGGGCGATCCTCGCTCTCGTGGGCCGGCGGTACGAGGTGACGCGCACCGGCTCGGCGGCGTGCGACCTGCTGCGGGTGGCCACCGGCGCCCTGGACGCGCACGTCTCCGTGGCGCTCCCGTGGTGGGACACGGCCGCGGGTCACGGCCTGGTTCACGCGAGCGGAGGGGCGGTGGTGCACAGGCGGTCGCCGCGGCGCACGCGGATCGACATCTCGGGGCGGCCCGAGGTGGTGCGCTCGCTGGCGCGGCTGCTGGCGGAGCACTGCCATGTGAGCGGGGGCGCGGCATGAACGCGCCCGGCCCCCGCGCACGGCGCCCCGCGCTGCTGCTGGTGGTCAGCCGCCGACGGCGGTTCACCCGGCACGTGCTGGACCGGCCGGACATCGACACGGTCCTGCTGCGTCCGGAGGCGTCCACGGTCGAAGTGCCGGACGGCAGACCCGCGTTCCGTCTGCGCGCGGGGGTCCTGGCGCAGGAGGAGGCCGCACGCTTTCGGCGGTGGCTCACCGACCTGGGCCTGCCCCGTCCGGCGTTCTTCTGCAACCCCGACGAGGCGGCGCAGCCCTCGGCGCACCGGTTCGCGGCCGCCGCCGGGCTTCCGCACCTCTCCCCCCGGCAGGTGCGGCTGGTCACCGACAAGCTCGCCATGAAAGAACTGTTCGCCGCCGCGGGCCTGTCGGCGGCACGGTTCCGCGCGGTCACCTCGGCCACGGAGGTGAAGGAGTTCGCCGACCGGTACGGATGGCCCGTCATCGTCAAACCCGCCGTCTCGGGGTCGGCGGTCGACACCTGGAAGGTGGACACCGACCGGCTGGCCGCGGTCGACCTGGCTCTGAGGAGCCGCCCGGACCGGCGGTGGATCGCCGAGGAATACATCCGGGGCACCGAGCACCAGCTGTGCGCGCTGGTGTACGAGGGAGAGGTGCAGGACGCCTACATCGCGGTCAATCCCGCTCCCCTGCTGGACGCTCTGGACGGGGCGATCAACGGTGACATCACCCTGGCTCCGTCGGAGCCGGAGCCGGTCGACGGGCGCGCGGTGGCACAGCGCATTGCCGACGCACTCGGTTTCCGCGCCGGTTATCTGCACGGCGAGTTCTTCATCAGGGACGATGGATCGTTCGTCATGGGGGAGATAGCGGCGCGCCTGGGCGGTGCCGAATTGCCCACCAGCCATGGACTCTCCCGGGGATTCGACATGCTGGCCGCGGTGGCGGACGTGTATGTGGGCCGCCGCCCGGCACTGACGTACACCCGCGACCGCTCGGTCGGCGAACTGCTGCTGCCGGCCCGCCCCGGCATCGTCACGGACATCTCGTCTCTGGCGGAACTGATGACCGTACCCGGGGTGATCTCCGGCGCGCTCACCGCCGCGGTGGGTGACCGGATCGACCCGCCTCGGGCCTCCAACGCCTCGAGCGGCCATGTGCACATCGAGGGAGAGAACTCCGGCGTCGTGCGGGCCCGAATGGCTGAAGTGCTGCGCCGTTTCCGGCTGGAAGTGACCCAGGCACACCCCTAGGATCCGTGTAGTCGTCGGCTCGGCCGAACAGTCGGCGTCCGTCCGCATCCCGACATCTTCGAGAGGTCACCCGATGGTCGCGAGCGTCGTAGTCCTGTCCGATATCCATGGGGTCCTGCCGGCCTTGGAGGCGGTGTTGGACGAGCCGGATGTCATGGCGGCCGACCTGATCGTCGTGACCGGTGACCACGCGGCCGGCCCGCAACCGGTCGAGGTACTGGACCGGTTGCGCGCGCTCGGCGACAAGGCGGTCCTGGTCCGCGGCAACGCCGACCGGGAGCTCGCCGAGATGGCGCGGGGCGAGTTCCCGGCCGACCAGGCGTGGGAGATCGACCTGTGGGCGGCCGGGCAACTGCGGGAGGAGGACGTGACGTTCCTGGCGGAGCTCCCCCACCCGGTGACCTTGGAGGTCGACGGCTTCGGCAAGGTCGTCTTCTGCCACGGGACTCCGCGCGACGACGACGAGGTCGTCCTCGTCGACACCCGCCTGGACCGCTGGGCGGAGATCTTCGCCGAACTTCCGGACGACGTACGGACGATGGTGTGCGGGCATACCCACATGCCGTTCATGCGACTCGTCGACGAGCGTCTTGTCGTCAACTCCGGCAGCATCGGCATGCCGTACGGCAGGGCCGGCAGCTCCTGGGCGCTGCTGCACGGCGGGCAGGTGCAGCTGCGGCACACCCCGTTCGATGTCGACGGCGCCGTGGACCGGGTGGCCAGGGAATCGGGCTACCACGGCTGCCGCGCCTGGGCCGAGCACTATGTCCGGGCGATCACCACGGATGCCGAGGCTGTGCGCACGTTCGGCCCCCGGGACGGCCGAGCCGCCTCCTGACCCGTCGTTCGTCACCGGCCGGCGGAGTACCAACACCGGCCGGCTGTCTTCTTCCCGGCATCCGGTCTGCGGCCTCTCCGGTCCGTGGCCCTTGCCAGGGGACGGGGCCGGTCTGGGGAGAAGTCATCGCTCCGGCGAGTGTGCGTCCGCGGTGGCCCGGTGGGCGCTCGTGTGCGGCAGCCGGGAGGCGACGGCGATCACCCGCTCGACCGCCTCCTGTTCACCCACCGTGATCCGCGCGCCTTCACCCGGGAACGCCTTGACCCGTACCCCCGCCTCCCGGCACGCGTCCGCGAACGCCCCGGTGTGCTCGCCGAGACCGAGCCACACGAAGTTGGTGTGGCTGTCGAGCACGCGCAGGCCCGCGGCGCGCAGCCCGTCGACGAGCAGGGTGCGGCGCCGGACGAGCCCCGCCACCCGCCGGTCCAGCGCCTCACGCTCCCGCAGGGACACCATCGCCGCCCGTTGGGCCGCGGCGCTCACCGCGTACGGCAGTGCGCGTGCGCGCAGCGCGGCGGCCACCGGCTCGTGTGCCACGGCGTAGCCGACGCGCAGCCCGGCCAGCCCGTACGCCTTGGAGAAGGTGCGGACGACCACGACATTGGGCCGGTGGCCCTCCGTGCCGACCGCGTCGGGGGCGTCCGGTCCGGCGGCGAAGTCCCGGTATGCCTCGTCCACCACGACCAGCACGTGCTCGGGCACCCCGTCGATGAACCGTGCCAGCTCGGTGCGGCCGACGACCGTACCCGTCGGGTTGTTGGGGTTGCACACGACGACCAGCCTGGTCCGTTCGGTGACCGCGCCGGCCATCGCTGCCAGATCGTGCCGGTCCGCACGCAGGGGGACCGGCACGGGTACGGCGCCCACGAGCCGCACCGCGGCGCGGTACCCCTCGTAGCAGCGCCAGGCGAACACCACTTCGCCGTCCGGCCCCGTGGCGTACTCCGCCAGCAGATCCCGTATCAGCGCGACGGACCCCGCGCCGACGGCCACCCGCTCGGCCGGTACCCGAAGTTCGCGCCCGAGCACGGCCCGGAGCTCCGTGCACGCGGGGTCGGGGTACCGGTTCAGCTCCAGTGACATGTCCCGCACGGCTTCCAGCACGCCTGGCAGCGGAGCGAAGGGGCTCTCGTTGGCGGCCAGATCGTAAGGGCCGGTCGACTGTGATCGCGGGGAATCAGTCATGCGCCGACGGTACGGGCCGGCTGCCGAGGCGTCCATGGGGCGGCGGGCCGGGACCGGCACCGACCGTGCGCGCGGGCGGGGCCGACCGGGGCCCGGCCGCTCACGTCAGCGGCTCGTCTCCGGCCTGGAGCCGCCCGCGGCACCGGGCTGCCGTCAGAGGATGTCACGGTCAGGCAGAGGGGCGCCGCCTGGTGCCGCCACCGCTTCCGCTCAGCGGGATCAGGCTCTCCAGATGAGCGCCTCCGACCCAGGAGCCCAGCAGGTCGCGGTGCAGGGCCACGATGTCCTGGCGCAGCGCCAGGCCCATCGCGGCCTTCGTGAACGAGCGGCAGGTGGTGACGAACAGAGCGACGTCGGCGCCGTGTTCGAGGCGAGCCGTGCCGACGAACTTCTGCATGTCCTGCGAGGACACGCTCCGGTGCGGCGCGTACTTCTTGCACTGGACCACCAGCTTGCGGCCGTCGGCCAGATAGCCGACCACATCCGCGCCCAGATCGCCGCTCCTGCCGCTGACGACGACCTGCGTGCAGCCGTCCCGCCGGCACAGCTCGGCGACGTACCTCTCGAACTCCTGCCACGACAACGCGTCGACCTCGGCCATCGACAACTCCCGCGCCCGGGCCTCCTCCCGTGCCCGCCACACGCGGTCCTGGCCGACCGCACGGCGGTGCGCCCGCAGCAGCGCCCATCCGGCCCCGCCCACCACGGCCGCGAGGAGCACCGCCACCAGGGCGGGCCACACCTGCGACCAGTGCCCGACCAACCACACCGCGGCAGCCGCAGCCGCCACCGCACCCCAGATCCGCAACTGCCTGCGCGTCCGCTTCTTCAAGCGCTGCCGCCGCCGACGTACTGCCATCACTCCCCCGCTCCCCAGATCGCCTTCTTATGTAGCCGGGGTTCAGTGGTGCTGGGAGCGGGTTGCCGACGAATGGCACAAAGCCATCGGACCTGGCCGAATACCGCGCCGTGATGGTGTCGGGGACGACCGGGATGCAGGTCCTCCTGCGCCCAGGAGACGGCCTCCGCTTCGTCTGTCGGCCGGGCGGTCAGGAGGGCCGGGCCAGTCCGTGGAGGAAGGGCGTGGCTGCGACGTGACAAACTTCCCCGTCGCAAGGATGTTCGGTCGGCAAGGAGCTGTCTATGTGGTGGGCGCAGGAGATTCTCTCGGACGCGGATCGTCCGCGGTGGACGTGGGTTCCGTTCGAGGGCGTGGGGCCCTTGCGGTTCGGGCAGAGTGTCGACGAGGTGGCCGCAGCCCTGGACGAGCCCGTTCATTCATTCCACTCGCAGGACCGGTGGGTTCAGTTCACCACCCTGGGGGTGGACACCTACTACTCCCGGGACGACCGGACGCTGGCCGCGGTTGCCGTCGACGCCTGCCGCGGACCCCAGGTTCTGTACGGAGGCACTCGGCTGGTGGGACGGCTGCCTTCCGAGCTCACCCCGTGGATCGAGTCGACGGCGGAGTCTCTCGAGGACATGCCCCCGGGTCTGAGAGGTCTGCGCGTCGGCTTGAACGGGGAAGCCTGTCTTCCTGGGCTGGGCCTGGTCATGCGGTGCCAGCACAACGGCGACTATGCCCGCACGCGCCCGGTCCTTGTCGCACGCGAGTGGGCCGAGGGCAGCGGGGACAGCTGGGAAGGACCCATTCCGAAGAGGGAGTGGTCGTGTTACTGACCCTGACCACTGCGGGTAGTGGTGGCGTGCACGGAAACGGGTCGCGGTGGCCGGTTTCTGTGTCGCTGTTCAGGACTGGAGATAGCGCAGTACCGCGAGGATGCGCCGGTTGTAGCCGGTGGTGTTGCCGTGGCTCAGGTCCAGTTTGTCGAAGACCGCGTTGAGGTTCTTCTCCACCGCGCTGACCGAGATGTGCAGCTCCTGCGCGATGGCCGTGTTGGTGTACCCCTGGGCCAGGGCCTCCAGCACGCTGCGCTCGCGCGGTGTGAGCCGGGCCAGCGGATCGCCGTGTGTGGTGCGGATGAGCAACTGCCGTACGACCTCCGGGTCGATCACGGCCCCGCCCGAGTGGATGCGTTCCAACGCGGCCAGGAATTCCTCCACTTGGGCCACTCGGTCCTTCAGCAGGTAGCCGACCCGCTCGGCGTTGGACGCCAGCAGCTGGACGGCGTAGGTGCGTTCGATGTGCTGCGAGAGCACCAGCACGCCGATCTCCGGCCGGCGTTCGCGGATCTCCAGCGCCGCGCGCAGTCCCTCGACCGTGTGGGTGGGGGGCATGCGGATGTCGGCGACGACGATGTCCGGCCGGTGCTTGTCGACCTGTTCCGGCAGCGTCGTCGCGTCGCCCAGTGCCGCCACGACCTCGTGGCCTTCGTCGGCGAGCAGCCGTACCAGCCCCTCCCGGAGCAGGGCCGAGTCCTCGGCCAGGATCAGGCGCATGGCAGCTCCGCGGTGACGATGGTGGGTCCCCCGAGGGGGCTTTCGACGTGCAGGACACCGTCGAGGGCGTCGACCCGGCCGCGCAATCCGGCCAGCCCGCCGCCGGCGGGGTCCGCACCGCCCTTGCCGTCGTCCTCGATCCGCAGGACGAGCCGGTCGCCGTCGACCGCGACCCGCACCTCGATGGCGGTGGCGAAGGAGTGCTTGGCGGCATTGGTGACGGCCTCGGACACCACGAAGTAGGCGGCCGTCTCCACCGGCCGGGGCAAGGGCGTGGTGACGTCGTACCGGATGCGCAGCGGGATGCCGCACCGTTCGGCCACCCCGCCCAGCGCCTCCCGCAGGCCCAGGCTGTCCAGCGCCAAGGGGTAGGCCCGCCAGGCCACTTCGCGGAGTTCGGTGAGAACGCCCTGCGACTCCTCGTGGGCCTGCAGCAGCAGCGCGTCGGTGCGTTCGGGGTCACGGCTGCGGCGGGCCCGCCCCAGCAGCATGGCGAGCGCGACCAGGCGCTGCTGGACTCCGTCGTGCAGGTCTCGTTCGATGCGCCGTCGCTCGGCGTCCACCGCCCGCACCACCGCGGCGCGGCTGGCGGCGAGTTCGTCGATGCGCTGCTGGAGCAGTTCCCGCTCGGAGGGGCCGAAGCACTCGACGGCGGAGCGGGCGTCCAGGGCGGCCAGCGAGCGCAGTCCCTGGATGTCGAGGAAGAGCAGGACGCTGCCCAGCACCACCTGCGTCAGTAGGTCCTCCCAGCCGAGGCTGCCTCGTGTGACGCCGTTGACGAGCAGTGCGGCCAGTACGGTGCCGAAGCCGAGCAGCGCGATGACGACCGCGCACAGCAGTCCGGTGTAGCAGCGGACGGCGAGGTAGCGCAGGATCTTCTGGTCGGACGCGGTGTAGTGCTCGGGGAAGCGGTCCGCGAAGAACCGCGAGCGGCGGCCGCGTTCGAGTGCGGTCAGGGTGCGCACACCGGTCATCAGGAGGCCGAAGGCGTCCGCCCGGGTGCGCGGCCACAGCAGGAAGGGGCCGAGGGCGGCGCCGGCGACGAGGAAGTAGAGGGAACCGGGCAGCGCGGTCAGGCAACCGAGCAGGATGCCCGTACCACGGCGCCACCGGGACGGCGTCGGGGCGGCACCCGGCTCGGCCCTGCGGCCCGGGGCCCCGAGGGCTCCCGCGCGGCCGCGGGACGCCACGCCTGTCAGGTCCTCGTGCACGGGCCCCGAGCCTAGTGCGGCCGGACGGCCCGGGACAAGATCGTCCGGGTCTGCCGGCACGAACACGGCGGAGTTGTCGTGGGGTGGGCCGGGGCGCATCAGACGCGCCGGTGCTGGGCCTTGCGGCGGCCCTTGAGCCGCACGGCCAGGTACGTGACCAGGGCAGCGGCCACCAGGGCCAGGACGGCCTTGCTCAGGATGCCGATGGAGGTCTCCACCACGCCCCACTGGTCGCCCAGCCAGTAACCCGCCAGGACCAGGACGCTGTTCCAGATGAGACTGCCGAGCGTGGTGAGCATGATGAAGACGGGCATCCGCATCCGCTCCAGTCCGGCGGGCACCGAGATCAGGCTGCGGAAGATCGGCACCATTCTGCCGAGGAAGACCGCCTTGGTGCCGTGCCTGGCGAACCACGCCTCGGTGCGCTCCAGGTCCGAGGTCTTCACCAACGGCAGCCTCGCCCACAGCGCGTACATCCGTTCCCGGCCGAAGAGCATGCCGATCCAGTACAGGGTGACCGCGCCGGCCACCGAACCGAGGGTCGTCCAGAACAGTGCCGACGCGAGACTGAGCATGCCCTGGCCCGCGGCGAAACCGGTCAGGGGCAGGATCACCTCGCTCGGCAGCGGGGGGAAGAGGTTCTCCAGGGCGATGGCCAGACCGGCGCCGGGGCCGCCCATCTCGTCCACGAGGCCGGCGGCCCACCCCGCGATGCCCTCCGCGGGCTCCCGGGACAAGGCCAGAGTCAGGTGCGGCATGGTGGGTCTCCAAGGTGGCGGGTCGCAACGGGCGGGTCGGGAGGGGCGGGCGTCGCCCCGACGACTTCCAACCTAGGAAACGCCGTTCAGCTTCGGCATGAGGGTTGCCATCGGACCGCGTGCTGTTCTCCGTAGGGCCTGCCCTGTGGTTTTCCGCAGGATGGCCGCGCGGAACGGCCGTCACGACCGCGGTGAGGAGTCCCTGGATGGCGGACAGCGGCGGTGATCGCCGGCCCCGTCACCGGCCCGGGAGGAGGGGGCCGTGCGGCGAGGAGGCAGACCGCCGGGCGTGGCAAGCCTCAGGGCGTCGTCCCGTCGGCTCGTACCGCGGTGGACGGTCCGGTCCCCGCGCGACCGGACCGTCCACCCGGTCACCAGTCCAGCGGCACGGTGGCAAGGTACCGGTCGAGCAGACCGGAGATGATCCGGTGGTCGCTCAGCGAGGGGTGCCAGTCGCAGCCGAGCCGGTCCAGGCCGGGGTCGTCGTAGTACCAGTAGCCGACCCGGTCGTCCCCCCGCGCGTTGCGGTCCCCGACGATGCCCCGGGCGGTGTCGGCGAAGGCGGTGCCGGCCACCTGGGTGGCGCTGACCACCAGGAACGTCCTGCTTCCGTAGCGGGCCCGCAGCTTGTCGAGGAAGCCGTGGTAGGCGCCGGCGTAGGCGGCGATCAGCTCGCTCTGGGTGGCCCACGGCTCGCCCGGGTGGAGCGGGGTGGAGAAGTCGTTGATGCCGAGGCCGATGACGACGACCTGCGGCCGCCAGTCGCGCGGCCTGTGCCAGACGTCGCCGACGACGTTCAGCAGGGCCCGGTCGTAGTAGGTGCGGTAATCGGTGCCGGGGTCACCGCCGTTGTAGTTGCGGACCATGCCGCGGCCGGAGAACGCGTTCTGCTGGTAGTCGGCGCCGAGCCTGCGGGCGGTGAGGGCGCCGAAGGCGAGGTCCGCGTTGCTGTTCCGGTCGACTCCGCCGTTGGCCGAACAGTCGCGCGTGCCCGAGACGTTGCCGTATCCGGCGGTGTAGGAGTCGCCGATGAACTCGATCTGCCTGCTCCGCGGCGCGGGGGCGGGGAGGATCCGTCCTCCCCCAGCCGCGACGAATCCGCCGAAGCGGCCGGCGGCCCATGTGCTCTCCGTCCGCTTGACGAGGCGCACGGTGTGCTCGGTGTCGGCGAGGCCCTCGACCCAGGCCGTGGTGCGCCCGGGGGTCACCAGCGTCCTGACGGTCGTCGCGTCGATCTGGACGTCGTAGTCGTTGGCGGAGTCGTCGAGCACGATCCCGACGCCGGTACCGCGGAACCGGCCTTCGAAGGCGATGCCGGGCCAGGTGTACCGCACCGAGCCGTCGGCTTCCTTCCTGACCCGGCCCACCGTCCGGAACCCGGCGAAGGCGGGGGACGGCAGGGAGCGGTGGGCGACGGACGCCCGCGAGGGTGCGGCCGCCGCGGCGGTGACGCCCGCGGTGACGCTCGCGGCGGCGGCCGTCAGCAGGGCCCGCCGGGAGATATGGGGAGCGGTGCGCATGAGCGGTCCTTCCGGTGTCGGGAGTTCTGCGCGTGAGGGTGTGAGAGCGCTCCCATCATGGCCTTGCCGGTGCGGCATGGGGAGTGGCCGGGGGCGACGGGTACGGAGGACGCCCCCGCGCCGGCGCGCTCGTTCCCGCGTTCGCGTGGGCCACGCAGACGCGCATGCGTTCCGGCGCTTCCCGGCAGCGCGTCCGTACGCTTTGGGGTAAGTGACCGTGCAGGGAAGAGCAATACCCGAATCCGGCCCCGACTAGCTTGGCGGGCAAGCTTCCGCACGCAGGCGTCAGGCCTCGGCACGCGAAGCTCCCCGTATCGCACATCGCGCCCGGTTCGAGGGCGAGAGGGGCATTCCCGATCATGGCAATTCCCGGTCCCGCTTCCCAGGAAGTACCCCCGGCGGTAGCCGACCACCACACCACGCAGCGCTTCAGCGACATCTGCCGGTCCGTCTTCGTACAGTCCGGCATCATCATGGCCCATCTGGATCCGAAGCTGAGGATCTCGGCGGCGAACGGCCCGTTCTGCGATCAGGTCGGTTCCTTACCGGCCGAGGTCATCGGCCGGGACATCCTGGACTACCTGCATCCGAGCATGCGGGAGAAGTTCCGTCGCGAGTTCGTCCGGCTCGCCGACGGGCACAGTGCGCGCTTCGCGGACCACGTGATCGCCCTGGGCGCGCGGGAGGAGCCGTTCGAGGGGGAGTTGACCGGCATCGCCGTGCGCGGAAGCGCCAGCGCCCGGGTGGAGGTCATCGTGGTGCTGCTCCGGCCCAGCGGGGCCGGGAGTCCCAAGGTCGCCTCGGCACGGGACAAGCTGTTCAGCCCGGTGCACGCCAGCGTCCTCGAAGGCGTCGCGGCCGGCGAGTCGACCGTCCAGCTGGCTTCGAGGCTCTTCCTCAGCCGCGGCGGAATCGAGTACCACGTCGCTTCTCTCCTGCGGAAGATGAAGGTATCCAACCGGCCCGCCCTCATCTCCAAGGGCTACGCCTTGGGGGTCTTCGCGGTCGGCGAGTGGCCTCCCCGCGTACGACCCGAGTTCATCGCCTCCTGACCGGCCCCGCCACCGCCGTACGCGCGACGCCCGTGGCCGGGCGCACCCCGGCCACGGGCGTCGCGCCGGCCCCGCACATCACCCGCCGGGCACGGTGGCACCGGTGGTCCGGGCGAGCTGCAGCTCCCCGGCCAGCAGGTCGTCGACGGCGGCACGGTGGTCGGTGAGGAAGAAGTGGCCTCCGCCGAAGACCCGCATGCGGAAGGGCCCGAGGGTGTGGTTCCGCCACGCGCCTGCCTCCTTGAGGGTCGTCCTCGGGTCGCTGTCGCCGGTCAGTACGGTGATGCCGCAGCGCAGCCGCCGGCCGGCGGGGCAGGTGTAGGTCTCGACGGCCGTGTAGTCGCCGCGGATCGCGGGCAGGGCCAGGCGCAGCAGCTCCTCGTCGCCGAAGACGGCGGAGTCGGTACCGTCCAGGGCCCGCAGCTCCGCGATGATGCCGTCGTCGTCGCGTTCGTGGACGTGTTCGGCGTGGTGGACGGAGGGTGCGCGGCGGCCCGAGGCGACGACGGCGCGGGGCGGGTTCGTACCGGCCGCCTCCAGGCGTACGGCGGTCTCGAACGCGAGCGCCGCGCCCATGCTGTGGCCGAACAGGACGGTGGGCTTGTCGCTGAGCGCCGTGAGCTGTTCGGCCAGCCGGTCGGCCAGGACGCCGAGGTCCGTGACGCACGGTTCACGGAACCTGTCCTGCCGGCCCGGGTACTGCAACGCCACCACGTCGGCCACGGGGGCGAGGGACATCGCGACGGGGTGGAAGAAGGTGGCCGAACCACCGGCGTAGGGGAAACACACGAGCCGGACGTCGCTGTCCGGCGAGGGCCGGTAGCGGCGGATCCAGTCGGTGCTCTCGGTGTCCTTGATCTGCACGGCTGCGCAGCCTTTCGGTACGGCCGGGCCCGGGGCGGGCCCGGACATGACGAGCGCGGTGTCCGCCCGCGTCGCTTCGGGGCGCGGGGCGAGGACCGGCCCCGCGGGGTACCGGTCCTCGTGTTCCGGCCGTCCTCGGGGGACGGGCCGGCCGGTCAGTCGCGCGCGCCGCCGGCCGGCGCGGGCCCGGCGCCCAGCCGGTGCCGTATCCCCTCCAGCAGCGTGCGGGCGCGCAGCGACAGCAGACTGAAGGAGCCGGCGTCGCCGAGCCCGTGGGTGTTCTCGCACAGGCCGTTGAGGAACAGCGGCGGCCGCCGGCCGGCCTCCGGCCGGGGCGGGACGAAGTAGTCCCGCTCCACGCGGAGCACACCGGTGTCGTCCAGGGCCAGCCCGTCGGCGACCGGGCCGAGGATCCGCGGGTACGGCTCGTCGTGCTCGGCGGGGCCGAGGTCGCGGTAGCCGGTGGCGAGGACCACCAGATCGGCCGTCAGCTCCTTCGCCTCCCCGGTGTGGCGCTCCCGCAGGGTCAGCCGGACCGGGCCGTCACCGGTGCGGACGCCGGTCACCTCGCTGTTGCGGTGGAGCAGGATGCGCTCCTCGCCGTCGACGCCGTCCTCGTAGCGCCGTACGTAGAGGCTCTCCAGTACGTCCTGGTCGACGGAGGAGTAGTTGCTGGGGCGCAGCTGCGCGTCCAGGGCGGCCTTGGCCTCCCGCGAGGCGTTGAAGTAGTAGTCGGTGAACTCGGGGAGGTAGGCCTCCTCCGAGAACGGGCTGGTGTCCTTCAGCCGGTACCCGAAGCCGCGCATGATCGCGTGGATGCGGTCGCCGGAGTCGGCGGAGTGCAGGTCGAGTGCGATCTCCGCCGCGCTCTGGCTGGCCCCGACGACCGCGACGTCGAGCGGGCCGTCCTTTGCCGCCCGCCGCTTCTCCAGCCGCCACAGGTACTCGCTGCTGTGGCAGACGCGGTCGCCGAGGTGGGGCCGGAACCGCGCGGGGACGTAGGGGGTCCGGCCGGTGCCGAGGACCAGGGCGCGTCCCCGGTACGTCCGGCCGCACGCGGTCTGTACGACGTAGTGCGGCACGGGATCGGACGCGACGGCGACGGTGGTCGCCCTGCGGTCGTACACGACGGACGAGGACAGCTGCGCGGCCACCCACCGCACATAGCGGGCGTAGTCGCGGCGCAGCGGGAAGTGTGCCGGGACGTTGAGGAAGGCCAGCAGCCGGCCGGTCTCGTGCAGGTAGTTGAGGAAGGTGTAGCGGCTGCGCGGGTTGCGCAGGGTGGCGAGGTCGCGGCTCGGGTGGTGCTGGGTGTCGGAGCCGCGCAGCAGCATCCCGGGCTGCCAGGCCGCCTCGCTGCGGCTTTCGAGGAAGAGGCAGTCCAGGTCGGGGGCCTCCTCCTGGAGGGCGGCGGCCAGCGCGATGCCGCCCGGGCCGAAGCCGACGCCGATGACGTCGTGGAGCGTCTCCTCCGCCGTACGGCCGTTGTCGATGGTCACAGTGGGTCCTCGTCCTTGTCGTGGGCGTGCTGAGGGTGTTCGGGCCGTCAGGCGGCGCGGTGGACGGCTGTGCCGACGGTCTTGAGCACGACCTCGCCGATGGTGTGCGCCACCGTCTCCCATTCGGCGACGGGCATCGTCAGCGGCGGCAGGAACTTCAGCGCCCGCCCCTCCCCCGCGCTCTCGGCGATGATCCCGGCCTGGAACAGCTCGCGGCGAACGCTTTCGACCGGCTCGGGCCGGGTGAAGCGCAGTCCGCTCATCGCGCCCCGTCCGGCGACCTGGGCGGCCCCCTCGGGCAGCCGCGCGACGATGTCGAGGAGCGAGGCGCGGATCGCGGCCGTGAGCCGGGCCACCCGGTCCGTGAACCGGGGGTCGGCCCAGTACTCCAGTGCCACCGTCCCCGCCACGAAGGCGAGGTTGTGGCCGCGGAACGTGCCGTTGTGCTCGCCGGGCTCCCACACGTCCCGGTCGGGGCTGATCAGCAGCGCCGCCATGGGCAGGCCCATGCCGCCGAGCGACTTGGACAGGCACACCAGGTCGGGCCGCAGCTCGGGGACGTGCTCGAAGCTGAAGAAGGTGCCGGTCCGGCCGCAGCCCGCCTGGATGTCGTCGACGATGACGAGCGCGCCGGCGTCGTCCGCCAGCTCCCGCACCCGGGCCAGCCACGCGGGGCTCGCCACGTTCAGGCCGCCTTCGCCCTGCACGGTCTCCAGCAGCACGGCTGCCGGTGCCTCGGTGCCGTCGGCGGGCCGCAGGGCGCGCTCCAGGGCGTCGAGGGACGGCTGCCCGCCCCGCCCGTCGTCGCGGGGCAGGATCGTCACGTCGCGCAGCGCCGTGCCGGCCGCGGACCGCAGCAGGGGCGAGGAGGTGGCGGCGAGGGAGCCCAGGGAGACACCGTGGAACCCGTCCTGGAAGGCGATGACCCGGGAGCGTCCGGTCACCTTGCGGGCCAGCTTCAGGGCCGCCTCCACGGCGAGGGTGCCCGCCGGGCCGGGGAACTGCACGACGTGGTCGCCCATGCCGCGCGGTGCCAGCACGGACTCGGCGAACCGGGTGAGGAACTCGGCCTTGGCGGTGGTGTGCAGGTCCAGGGACTGGACGGGTCCGCCGCTGCCGAGGTACTCGACCACGCGGGCGACCATCTCCGGCGGGTTGTGCCCGTAGTTGAGCGCGCCGGCACCGCAGAGCAGGTCGGTGTACCGCCGTCCGTGGACGTCCCACAGGTGGTGCCCGGAGGCGCGCTCGAACACGGCCGGGAAGCCGCGGCAGTAGCTGCGCACACGGGACTCGTGACGGGTGAACACGGTGGTCAGGTCAGGGTCGGCCATGCTCGGCACTCCATGTCTTTCGCTGTTCTTCGCTCACTTCGCCAGCACGTTTCCGTCGGCCGGCCGGTGGTCCCTGGACCGGCGCAGATCGGTGAAGGCGAACGTCCGCTGGAGCCAGCGGTCCTTGCCGTCGAAGCGCGGGACGAAGGAGGACCGGCCGTGCAGGGTGACCCGGTTGTCGACGACGGCCAGGTCTCCGGCTCGCAGCCGCACGCCGTCGTAAGCGCCGCGGATCACCGCGCCCAGTTCCCGGAGCGCGGCGCGGCCGGAGTCGGTCAGGGCCCGGGTGGCCGCCTCGTCGTAGCAGAGGTCGGGGTCCTCCGGGTCCCCGGTGAGGACGCCGTGCACGCTGCCCGGGCCGGCCGCGCCGAAGGAGGGCGGTGGCTCGGTGACGAACTCGCGCCGGGCCAGCGCCTCGCGGGTGCGGTCCGTCAGCCGGGGCAGCACCCGCCGGGAGCAGCAGGTGCGCAGCTCGGCCCGTCCCTCGTGGTCGGTGCGCAGGCACAGCAGCAGGACGTAGTCGGGCCGGTGCGGGTGGAAGGCGTTCTCGGTGTGGAACGTCAGCTCCACCGAGCCCGCGTTGCCCTGGAACTCCTCCTGGCCGGGCACGGGGACGACGTCCTGCACCAGGGCGCCGTTCTTCTCCGCCGCGAACGAGGCGGGGTCGCCCAGTCCGTGGGCGACCAGCATGAGCAGTGCCGCGGGCAGCGCGGGGACGCGCTGCACCGATCCCATGACCATCGGCGTGTCGGGCAGCTGTCGCGGGAGCGGCAGTCCGCTGAGCAGCAGTCTGCCGTCGGCGCCCGAGTCCCGGCGGAACTCCCGGACCAGCCGGCGCAGCCGGGCGGGGGTGTCCTCCCAGGCGCTGCGGGCGTCGGCGACCCAGGCGGGGTCGTCGATCCGGTCCGGCGCCCTCTCCAGCAGGCCCTGGGCGATCCGCGCGATGTCCGCCAGTTCGGGGCCGGACAGGCCTGCCGCGCGCTGTTCGGTGGCGGTCACCTCGGTCCTCCCGCCCGGTGTCGACGCGCTGTCATGCGCCCATCGCCTCGATCAGGCTCTTGGGGCGCATGTCGGTCCACTCGCGCTCGATGTACGCCAGGCACTCCGTCCGGCCGTCGGGGCCGAACCGCCGCTGCCAGCCGGCGGGTACGGCCACGAACTCCGGCCACAGCGAGTGCTGGCCCTCGTCGTTGACCAGGACCAGGTAGGTGGCGTCGGGGTCCTCGAAGGGGTTGGTCATGGTGGTGTCTCCGATCTCGTGAGGTTGGGGGTGGAGCGGGTCCCGGACGGCCTGTGCGGGGTCGCGGTCGCGTGGGTCAGGCGACGAGCCGTACGGGCAGCGAGCCGAAGCCGCTGAGCATGGAGGAGTAGACGGGCCGGGGTCTTCCGGTGAGTTCGATCCGGTCGACCCGCTCACGGAGGGCCTTGAGCAGGCCGGCGATCTCCGCCCGGCCCAGGTAGGCGCCGACGCAGTAGTGCGGTCCGTGGCCGAAGGACAGGTGCTTGTTGGGTGTGCGGCCGAGGTCGAAGCGGTCGGGGTCGGTGAAGACCGCCTCGTCCCGGTTGGCGGACGCGTTCCACACCGTGACGATGTCGCCGGCGGCGACGGGGACGCCGTTCAGCCGGGTGTCGGCGGTGGCGGTGCGGCCGAAGTGGAGGGCCGGTGTCGTCCAGCGCAGCACCTCGTCGACGGCCGTGTCGACGGACACCTCGCCGTTCTTGAGCGCCTGCCACTGTGCGGGGTGTTCGGTGAACGCGAGTACCGCGCCGGTCATGGACAGCCGGCTGGTCTCGTCGCCGCCGAGGATGAGGCTGTAGCAGTTGGCGACGATCTCGTCCATGGTCAGCGGCCGGCCCTCGATCGTGGCGGTGGCCAGGGTGCTGACGGCGTCGGTGCCCGGGTGCTTCTGGCGGCTCTTCGCCAGCTCGCCGAAGTAGGCGAGGATGTCGTTGCGGGCCTGCCAGACGTCGAAGGGCGACTGGTCGGGCCCGTCCGAGCCGAGCGCGGTTCCGGTGAGCCGGAGCAGGAAGGCGCGGTCCTGTCCGGGGACGTCCAGCAGGTCGCAGATGGCCTTCAGGGGCAGGTGCCCGGCGACGTCCTCGGCGAAGTCGCACTCGGGGCGGCCGGCGACCGCGGCCACCAGGTCGTGAGCGGCCCGCTCGACCTTGTCGACCACCGCGGCCAGGACGCGCGGCGAGAACGCCTTGAGCAGCACGCGCCGCAGTTCGCGGTGGCGCGGGCCGTCGGTGACGGCGGCCATCACGCCGGAGGCCGAGTCGCCGCCCTGGAGGAGCGAGGCGAGCACGTTGCCGCGCTCGGAGGTGAAGCGGTCGGGCGCGCGGTAGACCTCGGCGGCGTCCGCGTACCGGGTCACCACCCAGAAGGCGGGGCCTCCCCCGGCCGGCCGGTGCCGGTGGACCGGGTCCTCGGCGCGCAGCGTGCGCCAGATCTCGGACAGGTCGTGCCGGGCGTGGGTCGCGGGGTCCGCGAGGTCGAGGCCGGGCAGCGCCGACGGCGGCAGCACGGTGCGCACGGGCGGGGTCGTCGGGCGGGTCATGACGCGTTCTCCTCCTCTCGTGCGGTGTCGAGGGCGCCGAGCAGGCCGGCGAGCAGGTGTCCGACGGCCGCGGCGGGTCGCTCGGCGAGCAGGGTGTTGTGCGTGGCCTCGATGTCGTGGACCTCGATCCGGCCGGTCACGTACGGGGTCCAGAGCGTGGGCAGGCGGCGGGACTCGCCCTCCTCCAGCCCGGTCGCGGCGCAGAACACGACGTCGCCGTGGAAGGTGCGGGGCGTGTGCAGGCCGGCGATGCCGCTGTTGTTGAGGAACACGGCCTTGAGGTGGACGAGCTGGTCCTCGGTGAAGGCGGCGAGCATCTCGTCGGGGACCCGCACCCCGTCGAGTACCTGCTCCGGGGTCGGCTGGGCGGCGCTCAGGTCCCGGGGGAAGGCGTCGAGCAGCATGAGCAGTTCGACCTCTTCGCCCGCGTCCTGGAGCTGGACGGCCATCTCCTGGGCGACCAGCCCGCCGAAGGACCAGCCGAGCAGCCGGTAGGGTCCGGCCGGCTGCGCCTGGCGCAGCCGGGTGAGGTAGCCGGCGGCCATCTCGGCGATGGTGGACGGCAGGGGCGCGGGCTCGTCGAAACCGGCCGCCTGGAGTCCGTACACCGGGTGCCGGCCGGCCAGGTGCCGGGTCAGCGTCCGGTAGGCCCAGCTCAGGCCGCCCAGGGGGTGGACGCAGAACAGCGGGGTGCCCGGGCCGCCGGTGCGCAGCGGCAGCAGCACCGCGGTGGCTTTGGCGGTGTCGCCGGTGTGCAGCGCCTCGGCGAGCGCGGCCGGTGTCGGCGCCTCGAAGAGGGTGCGGACGGAGACCTCGTGGCCCAGTTCGGCGCGGATCCGGCCGGCCAGCCGTGCCGCCATCAGGGAGTGTCCGCCGAGGGCGAAGAAGTCGTCGTCGATGCCCACCTCGGTGAGGCCGAGCAGTTCGGCGAAGAGGGCGCACACGGCGCGCTCGTCGTCGGTGCGCGGGGCCCGCCGGGCCGGCCGGGCGGTGTCCCGGGGGGCGGGCAGGGCCGCGCGGTCCAGCTTGCCGCTGGTGGTCAGCGGGAACTCGGGCAGGACGATGACCGAGCGGGGGACGAGGTGCCCGGGGAGGCGGGCCGCCAGCCGGCGGTGGAGTTCGTCGGGGGTGGCGTCACCGGTGACGTAGGCGACCAGCGCCTCGTCGCGCAGGACGACGGCGGCGCGGGTGACCGAGGGCAGTTCGGTCAGGACGGCCTCGATCTCGGCGGGTTCCACCCGTACGCCGCGCACCTTGAGCTGGTGGTCGGAGCGGCCGACGAAGTCCAGCCGGCCGGCCCTGTCCCAGCGCACCAGGTCGCCCGTGCGGTACATGCGTTCGCCGGGGGTGAACGGGTCCGCCACGAAGCGCTCGGCGGTCAGCCCGGGGCGGCCGGCGTACCCGCGCGCGACCTGCTCGCCGGCGACGTACAGCTCTCCCGGCACGCCGGGCGGGACGGGCCGCAGCGCCGCGTCCAGCACGTAGACACGGGTGTTGTGGATGGGCACGCCGATCGTCACGGGGGGCCGGGCGCCCGGGTCGGTGTCCGGGTCCCAGACCGTGGCGTCGCAGGTGACCTCGGTGGAGCCGTACTTGTAGTGCAGCGGCGTCCCGAACGCGGCGGTGAACCGCTCGTACAGGTCGCGGGTGAGTCCCTCGCCGCCGACGAAGATCCGGCGCAGCCCGGCGAGCGCGGTCCGGTCCGCCTCGGCCAGGAGCACTTCGAGCATGGAGGGCACGAAGTGGACGGTGGTGATGCCGTGCGTGGTGAACATGCCGGTGAGGTAGCCGGGGTCGCGGTGCCCGTCGGGCTTGGCGACGACCGTGCAGGCGCCGGTCTGCAGGGGCCAGAACAGCTCCCACACCGACACGGTGAACCCGATGGGTGTCTTCTGCAGGACGCGGTCGTCCGGGGTCAGCCGGTAGGTGTCCTGGAGCCAGCCCAGGTGGTTGACGACGGAACGCTGGGAGACGACCACCCCCTTGGGGCGGCCGGTCGAGCCGGAGGTGAACATGACGTAGGCGGGGTGGTCCGGCAGGAGCGGGGCGGTGCGGTCCCGGTCGGCCGGATCGGTGTCCGGCCGGCCGGCGAGCGCGGACGCGGTGTCCGGGGCGTCGAGGAGTACGGCGGGCAGTGCCGCGGGCAGCCGGCCGCGGTGCCCCGTCGTGCTGACGGCGAGCGCCACGGCGGCGTCCTCGCAGATCCGGGCGATCCGCTCGGCGGGGTCCTCGGGGTCGACGGGGGTGTAGGCGGCGCCGGCCTTGGCGACGGCGTGTGCCGCGACGATGAGGTCCACGGAGCGGGGCAGGGCCAGGGCCACCACCGACTCCGGGCCTATGCCGGCGCCGATGAGCAGGTGTGCCAGCCGGTTGGCCCGGGCGTTCAGTTCCCGGTAGGTCAGGTGCGTGCCGTCCGCGCGGACGGCCACCGCGTCGGGAGTGGCCCGCACGGCCTGCTCGAACAGGTCGGCGAGGGTGGCCGTCGGGTTCTCGCGCCGGGTGGCGTTCCATTCCCGGAGCAGCCGCTCCTCCTCGCCGGGCAGCAGGACGTCCAGCGCGCTGAGCGGCCGGTCGGGGTCGCCGCAGGCCTGGTCGAGAATGCGCAGGAGCCGCTCGGCGAGGGCGTGCGCGGTCTCCTCGTCGAAGAGCGCGGAGGCGTACTGCACCTCGCCGCGCACCCCGTCGGGTTCGCCGGCCGGCCCGAACCGCTCGGTGAGGCTGAACGACAGGTCGAACTTCGCGGCGGGCAGCTGGGCCTGGACGGGTTCGGCGGTCAGGGACGGCAGCGCGAGGTCCGCCCGGGCGTTGTTGCGGAACGACAGCATCACCTGGAACAGGGGGTGCCGGGCGGGCGACCGGGCCGGGTTCAGTGCCTCGACGAGCCGTTCGAACGGCACCGCCTGGTGCTCGTAGGCGTCGAGGTCGGTGCGGCGGACGCGGGCGAGCAGTTCGCGGAAGGAGGGGTCGCCCGAGGTGTCGGTGCGCAGCACCAGGGTGTTGAGGAAGAACCCGACCAGTCCGTCGAGCGCCTCGTCGTCCCGGCCGGCGACCGGCGCGCCGATGGGCAGGTCGGTGCCCGCTCCGAGCCGGGTCAGCAGGGTGGCGAGGGCCGTGTGGAGCACCATGAAGACGGTGGCGCCCTCGGCCTCGCCCAGGTCGGCGAGGCGGCGGTGGAGGCCGGCGGGAATGTCGAGGGGGACCGCCGCGCCGGTGCCGGTGGGCCGGGCGGGCCGGGGCCGGTCGGCGGGCAGTTCCAGTTCCTCGGGGACGCCCGCGAGGACGGTCCGCCAGTGGGCGAGCTGTGCGCCGCCGGGGCCGGCCGGGTCGCCGAGGTCGCCGAGGACGTGCCGCTGCCAGACGGCGTAGTCCGCGTACTGCACGGTCAGCGGGGTCCACTGCGGCGACTCGCCGAAGAGCCGGGCCCGGTAGGCGGCGGACAGGTCGTCCGCGAGCGGGCCCATCGACTCGGCGTCCCCGGCGATGTGGTGCATGAGCAGCAGCAGTACCGCTTCCCGCGGCCCCTGCCGGAAGACGTGGGCGCGCAGCGGGATCTCGGCGGTGAGGTCGAAGGCATACCCGATGGCCCGCGCCAGCCGGTCCGGGACCTCGGCCGCGGTCACGTCCTGAACCGTCAGCTCGGGCACGGCCGTCTCCTCGTCCAGCACCACCTGGTACGAGCCGTCGCCGTCCTCGGCGAACACCGTGCGCAGCGACTCGTGGCGGCCGACCAGGTCGCGCAGCGCCGCGCGGAGGGCGTCGGTGTCCAGGGGGCCGCGGAGCCGGAGGGCGAGCGGGATGTTGTACGTCGCCGAGGGGCCCTCGAAGCGGTGCAGGAACCACAGCCGCTCCTGCGCGTAGGAGAGCGGGACCCGGTCCGGCCGCGGCAGCACCGTCAGACCGGTGTGCGTGCCGTCGGCCGCCCGGCCCAGCCGGTCGGCGAGCCCCGCCGGTGTCGGGGCCTCGAACACGTCGCGCACCGGCAGCCGCACGCCGAGCACCGAGCGGACACGGCTGACCAGGCGGGTCACGCGCAGTGAGTGGCCGCCCAGTGCGAAGAAGTCGTCGTCGATCGACACCGACGGCACGCCGAGGATCTCGGCGAACAGCCGGCACAGGATCTCCTCCCGTGGCGAGCGCGGCCGGCGGCCGCGGGGGTGCGCGGCCCGTTCGGGGGCGGGCAGCGCGCGCTGGTCCACCTTGCCGTTGGGGGTCAGCGGCAGCTCGTCGAGGACGACGATGCCCGCGGGGACCATGTAGCCGGGCACGGCGGACTCCAGCAGGGCCCGCAGCTCCTCCCGTCCGGGCCGCCGGTGTCCGGGCGCCGGTACGACGTAGGCGTACAGGGCGCGTTCGCCCTGGGCGTCCTCGCGGACGGCGGCCACGGCGCGGCCGACACCGGGGTGGCCGGTGAGGACGGCCTCGATCTCGCCCGGCTCGATGCGGAAGCCGCGGATCTTCACCTGGCCGTCGGCCCGGCCGGTGAACTCCAGCTGCCCGCCGCGGGTGTACCGGACGATGTCGCCGGTACGGTACATGCGGCCGCCCGGGGCGCCGAACGGGTCGGCGACGAACCGCTCGGCGGTGGCGTCCGGCGCGCCGGCGTATCCGCGGGCCAGGCCCAGCCCGGCCAGGTACAGCTCGCCGGGGGCACCCGGCGGCACCGGGGTGAGTGCCGCGTCGAGGACGTAGGCGCGCATGCCGCTCATGGCGCGGCCGATGGGGACGGTCCCGGGCAGGGCGTACGGGCGGGGCACCCGGTAGCTGGTGGCGAAGGTGGTGGTCTCGGTCGGCCCGTACACGTGCACGAAGGCGGTGTGCGGGCAGGAGGTGACGGCGCGGCGGAACGCGGCCGGTGAGGCCTGCTCCCCGCCGGTCCACACCTCGCGCAGGGTGGCGAGGCACTCCGGGTCGTCCTCGGCGATGACGTTGAACAGCGCGGTGGTGAGGAAGACGGAGGTCACCTCCTCGGTCACCAGGAGGGTGCGCAGCCCGTCGAGGGTGAGGTCCCCGGGCGGGGCGACGACGACCCGGCCGCCGTTCAGCAGCGGTACCCACAGCTCGTAGGTCGAGGCGTCGAAGGCGTGCGGCGAGCGCATCAGCACCCGCCGGTGCGCGTCACCCTCCCAGCCGGCGTCGAGGGCCAGACAGACCACGTCGCGGTGGGTGACGGCGATGCCCTTGGGGGTGCCGGTGGACCCGGAGGTGTACATCACGTACGCGAGCTGCTCGGGGTGGGCGGGCGTGGTGGTGCCCTCCGCCTCGTCCGTTGCCGGATCGTCGACGTCGATCAGGGGCAGGCCGTGGTCGAGGCCGAGCCGTGCCGCCCGGGAGTGCGTCAGCACGGCGGCGGCGCCGGTGGCGGTGAGGATCCGCGCCAGCCGGGAGGCGGGGTAGCGGGTGTCGAGCGGTACGTAGGCGCCGCCCGCCTTGAGTACGGCCAGTGTCGCCACCACGAGCGACAGGGAGCGCTCCAGGTGCAGGGCGACGGACGTCTCGGGTCCGATCCCGAGCGCGCGCAGCCTGCGGGCCAGCCGTTCGGCACGCGCGTCGAGGTCGGCGTAGGTCGTCGCGGTGCCGTCCGCCACGACGGCGACGGCCTGCGGGGCGCGGCGGACCCGTTCGGCGAAGAGCTCGGTGATCGTGCCGGCCGGGGCCTGGCGGGGGGTGCCGTTCCAGGTCTGGAGCAGGTTGCGCCGGTCGGTGTCCGAGAGTACGTCGACGCCGCTGAGCGGGTGGTCGGCCGCGCCGTGGGCGACGGCGGTCAGCAGGCGGACCAGGCGGGCGGTCAGCTCGGTGACGGTGTCCTCGTCGAACAGGTCGGCCGCGTACTCCAGGCCGGCGTCCAGGCCGCCGTGGGCCGCTTCCGCGAAGGAGAGCGAGAGGTCGAACTTGGCGGCGGGCGCGGCCGGTTCCTCCGGGCGCACGTCCACGCCGGGCAGGTCGAGCGTGGTGGGGCGGGCGGTGTTGTCCAGCATGATCGTCGCCTGCACCAGCGGTTGGTGGGCGGTGGAGCGCACCGGGTTGAGCGCCTCCACCAGGCGTTCGAACGGCACGTCCTGGTGGGCGTAGGCGTCCAGGTCGACGGCGCGGACGCGGTCGAGCAGCCGGCGGAAGGTGGGGTCGCCGTCCAGGCGGGTGCGCAGGACCAGGGTGTTGACGAAGGATCCGACGAGATCGTGGGCGGCCTCGTCGGTCCGGCCGGCCACCGGGGTGCCCAGTACGACGTCGTCACCGGCGCCGTGCTTGGCGAGCAGCGCGGCGAAGGCGGCGTGCAGCACCATGAACAGGGTGGTGCCGGTGTCGCGGGCGAGTCCGGTGAGTGCTTCGTGCAGTGCCGGGGGGATGTCGAACCGTACGGTGCCGCCGCGGTGGGAGGCGACCGCGGGCCTGGGCCGGTCGGTGGGCAGGGCGATCAGTTCCGGAGCGCCGGCGAGTGTGGTGGTCCAGTGGCGCAGCTGGCGGGAGATCTCGCTGTCCGCGTCCCGGTCGGATCCGAGGACGCGGCGCTGCCACAGGCTGAAGTCGGCGTACTGGACGGTCAGCGGCTCCCAGCCGGGGGCGTGGCCGGCGTGCCGGGCCCGGTAGGCGGTGGCGAGGTCGCGGGCGAGGGGCGCCATGGAGACGGCGTCGGCGGCGATGTGGTGCACGACCAGGACGAAGACGGCCTCGTCGGGGGCGAGGCGCAGCAGCCGGCCGCGGACCGGAAGCTCCCGGCCGAGGTCGAAGCGGTACCCCGTCGCCTCGCTCACGGCCGCCGGCAGGGTGTGTTCGTCGACGTCGGTGACGGTCAGTTCGGGCAGGCCGCGCTCGGGCGGCAGGATGATCTGGTGGCTGCCGCGCGCGTCGGTCGCGTAGACCGTGCGCAGGATCTCGTGCCGTCGGGCGAGGTCACCGAGGGCGGCCCGCAGCGCCTGAGGGTCGAGGGCGCCCGACAGCCGCAGTACGACGGGGATGTTGTAGGTGTCGGACGGGCCGTCGAGGGTGTGCAGGAACCACAGCCGCTCCTGGCCGTAGGAGAGGGGGAGCCGGTCGGGGCGCGGGGCCGGGGTGAAGCGCTCGGCCGTGCCGCCCGGGGCGAGCCCGGCGGCGAGTGCGGCGACCGTCGGTGTCTCGAACAGGTCGCCGAGCCGGATCGGTGCGCCCAGTGCGTTGCGCGCGCGGTTCACCAGCTGGGTGGCGAGCAGCGAATGGCCGCCGAGCCGGAAGAAGTCGTCGTCGATCGAGACCTCGGCGACCCCGAGGACCTCGGCGAACAGCGCGCACAGGATCTCCTCGGCGGGGGTGCGCGGGGCGCGGCCGCCGGGCGTGGCTCCGGTGGTCTCGGGGGCGGGCAGGGCCCGCCGGTCCAGCTTGCCGTTGCCGGTGAGCGGGAGGTGGTCCAAGGCGACGAAGGCCGACGGGATCAGGTGCGCGGGCAGGGTCGCGGCCAGCGCGGGGCGGGGGTCGCCGACCGGCATGTGGGCGTCGGCGGCGACCAGGTAGGCGACCAGGCGGGGGTCGCCGGGCCGGTCCTCGCGGACCACGACCGCCGCCTGGGCGACGGTGTCCAGGGCCTCCAGCGCCGCCTCCACCTCGCCGGGTTCGACGCGGAAGCCGCGGATCTTGACCTGGTCGTCGGCCCGGCCGCCGTACTCCAGCAGGCCCGAGCCGTTCCAGCGGGCCCGGTCGCCGACCCGGTACATCCTGCTGCCGGCGGGGCCGTAGGGGTCGGCGACGAACCGTTCGGCGGTCTGGCCGGGGCGTCCGGCGTAGCCGCGGGCCACCTGGGCGCCCGCGAGGTAGAGCTCTCCCCAGACGCCGTCGGGCACGGTCTGGAGGAACGTATCCAGGACGTACACCCGGGTGCCGCCGGTCGGGCGGCCGATGGGGACGGGTCCGTCGGCGAGGCGGTCGCCGGGTTCGACGCGGTGCACGACGACGCCCACGGTCGTCTCGGTCGGCCCGTACTCGTTGATCACGACGGCGTCCGGGTGGCGGGCGCGCCAGCGGCGGAGCGGCTGGGCGTCGAGTGCCTCGCCGCCGATGACGAGGTGGGTGGCGTCGGAGGCCCGATCGGGCAGGGTCTCCAGCAGCCGCAGATGGCTCGGGGTGATCTTGAGGAGGTCGGGTCGCGGGGTGTTCTCGTCCAGCTCGGCGAACCGGACCCGGCCGCCGGTGACGAGCGGGGTGAACAGCACGGTGACCGGCATGTCGAAGGCGACGGAGGAGTGCGTCAGCGCCTCGTGGGCGGCGGCCGGGTACAGGGCGGTCGCCTCGTCCAGGTAGGCGGCGAGCGCGGCGTGCTCGACGACGACGCCCTTGGGGTGCCCGGTCGATCCGGAGGTGTAGACGAGGTAGGCGGCGTCCCGCGGGTGCGGCCGCAGGCCGGGCCGGGTGTCCGGGTGGCGGTCCAGGCCGGCCGTGAAGGTGTCCGGGGTGATGGTCACCTTCGCGCCGGCGTCCTTCACCAGGAGGCCGACGCGGCCGGCGGGGTAGGTGTCGTCGATCGGCAGGTAGGCGGCTCCGGCCTTGAGGACGGCCAGCAGGGCCACGAGCAGGTCGGGGGTGCGCGGGAGGACGACGGCGACGACCGATCCGCGGCCGACGCCCCGCTCGGCGAGGTGATGGGCCAGCCGGTTGGCCCGCGCGTCGAGTTCCGCGTAGCTGAGCGTCGTCGACGGGGAGACGGCCGCGACGGCGTCCGGGGTGCGGTCGGCCTGCGCCTCGAACCTCTCCGACAGTGAGGTGCCGGGCCCTCGGCGGGGGGTGGCGTTGCGGGTGACGAGCAGTTCGGTCCGCTCGGCGTCGGTCAGCAGCGGCAGGCCGCGGACGGGGCGGGCCGGGTCGTCCGTCACCGCGGCGAGCAGCCGCAGGTAGCGGTCGGCGAAGGACCGTACGGTGGCATGGTCGAAGAGGTCGGTGGCGTACTCCAGGAACGCGGCCCACTCCCCCGCGTGCTCCGTCAGGGTCAGGGACAGGTCGAACTTGGCCGCTTGGGACGGGGTGTCGCCCAGCCGTACGGTCAGGCCGGGCAGGTCCGGCGGCGCGGTCTCGGCGTTCAGGGTCAGCATCACCTGGAACAGCGGGTGCCTCGACCGCGACCGCTGCGGGTTGAGCACCTCCACCAGCTGCTCGAAGGGCATCTCGGCGTGTGCGTAGGCGTCGACGTCGAACCGCCGTACCCGGGCGAGGAGTTCCGCGAAGGTGGGGTCGCCGGAGACGTCGGTGCGCAGTACCAGGGTGTTGGCGAAGAGACCGACGAGTTCTTCCAGCGCGGCCTCGGGCCGCCCCTGCACGGGGCTGCCGATGACGATGTCGTCGCCCGCCCCGAGCCGGTTGAGCAGGACGGCGAGGACGGCCTGGAGCACCATGAAGGCGCTCGCGTCGTGCTCGCGGCCCAGGTCCTCCACCCGGGCGCGCAGGGCGGCGGGCACGGTGAAGGCGACGGTGTCGCCGCGGTGGGACGGTACGGCCGGCCGTGGCCGGTCGGTGGGCAGGTCGATCTGTTCGGGGATGCCGGCGAGTGCCGTGGTCCAGAACGGAAGCTGGTTGTCGGGGAGTTCGCGCTGCCACAGGGTGTAGTCCGCGTACTGCACGGGCAGCGGAGCGAGTCCGGAGCCGGTGCCGGCCAGCCGCCCGGCGTAGGCCGTGGCGAGATCGGCCGCCAGCGGGCCCATCGAGCCGCCGTCACCCGCGATGTGGTGCAGCACGACCAGCAGGGCGCAGGTGCCGTCGCCGGTGTCGAACAGAGTGGCGCGCACCGGGAGTTCGCGGTCCAGGGCGAAGGGGACCGCGGCGGCGCGGGCGATCTCCTCGTCCAGCCGTTCGGCCGCGCAGGCGGTGACGGTGAACGGGGCCGGGCCGTCGACGACGACCTGGTGCGCGCCCTCGGCGTCCTCGGCGATCAGGGTGCGCAGCGCCTCGTGCCGGTCCACCACGTCGGCGAAGGCCGCCCGCAGCGCGTCGATGTCGAGGTCGCCGGCCAGCCGCAGCACGATGGGGATGGTGTACGTGCCGGACGGCCCCTGGAGCCGGTCGAGGATCCACATGCGCTGCTGGGCCGTGGACAGCGGCACGCGCTCGGGGCGTTCCCGGGGGGTGAGCGGCGGCCGTGCGTCCCGGGCGGCGCCGAGCAGCCGGGCGATTCCCGCGACGGTGGGGGTCTCGAACACGTCCCGGATGGACAGCTCGACGCCGAACTCCGCGCGGATCCGGTTCACCAGCCGTGCGACGAGCAGGGAGTGACCGCCGAGCAGGAAGAAGTTGTCCTGCGCCGCGGCCTCGGGGAGGCCGAGTACTTCGGCGAAGAGTTCCGCGATCCGGTCGGCGGCCGGGTCGGCGGGGGTCTGCTGCCCGGCCGGGTCCGTCGCGGTCTCCTCCCCTGCCGGGTCGGCCGTGGCCGGGCCGGCGGACGGCTCGCCCCACTCCGGTGCCGGCAGGGCCTTGCGGTCCAGCTTCCCGTTGCGGGTCAGCGGCAGTTCGCCGAGGACGACGAGGGCGGCGGGAACCATGTGGTCGGGCAGGGTGCGGGCGAGGCCCGCCCGCAACGCCCGGGTGTCGGTGCGCGCTCCCGGCTCGGGCACGAGGTAGGCGACGAGCCTGCTGTCACCGGGCCGGTCCTCGCGGACCACCACGGCGGCCCGGTCGATACCGGGTGCGGCGGCGAGCGCGGCCTCGACCTCGCCGAGTTCGACGCGGAAGCCGCGGATCTTCACCTGGTCGTCGACCCGGCCGGCGAACTCCAGCAGGCCCGCCCTGGTCCAGCGGGCGAGGTCGCCGGTGCGGTACATCCGGGAGCCCGCGGGCCCGTAGGGGTTCGCCACGAAGCGGCCCGCGGTGAGGCCGGGACGGTTGTGGTAGCCGCGGGTGACCAGGTCACCGGCGACGTACAGCTCGCCGGGGGTGCCGACCGGGGCCGGGCGCAGCCGGCTGTCGAGCACGTACACCCGGGTGTTCCACACCGGCGTGCCGATGGTGATGACGCCCGGGGGCAGGCTGTCGCCCGGTTCGATACGGAAGACCGTGCAGCCGACCGTGGTCTCGGTGGGTCCGTACTCGTTGAGCACGGTCACCCCGGGGTGGCCGGCCCGCCAGGTGTCCAGGGCGTCGCCCAGCAGCGACTCCCCGCCGAGGACGAGCTGTCCGCTCGGGGAGTAGCTGTCGTCCACGGCGCCGAGCAGGGTGAGGTGGCTCGGGGTGGCCTTGACGAAGTCGGGGCGGGTGACGCCGTACTCGCTGTCGGGCCCCGTGGCGGTCCAGCGCACGAGTTCGACGCAGCCGCCCGAGATGAGCGGCCCCCACAGTCCGGTGGCGGTGAGGTCGAAGGCGATCGGCGAGTGCACCAGGGCACGGCCCCGCAGGCTCCGGTAGGTGTCGGTGGCCCAGGCCAGATACGCGGTCAGCGAGCGGTGTTCGACGACGACGGCCTTCGGCCTGCCGGTGGAGCCGGAGGTGAAGATGACGAACGCGGCGTGTCCGGGCCGCGCCGGCACACCGGTGACGGCGGTGGCCGGCTGCGCGGTCACGGCCGGGTCGTAGGGCAGTACGGCGGGGACCGGGCCGAGCCGCCCGGCCCGGTCGGGTGTGGTGACCACGGCGACGGGGGCGATGTCGCCGAGCATGAACGCGATCCGCTCGGCGGGCAGCCCGGGGTCGATCGGCAGGTAGGCCGCCCCGGACTTGAGCACGGCGAGCAGGGTGACGGGGAGTTGCTCGGAGGTGGGCAGCAGGACACCGACGAACCGCTCGGGGCCGGCGCCGAGTTCGATGAGCCGGCGGGCCAGCCGGTTGGCGCGGGCGTCGAGTTCGGCGTAGGTCAGGCCGGTGGCGCCGAAGACGACCGCGAGGGCGTCCGGGGTGCGGGCCGCCTGGGCCTCGACGAGCGCGGTGAGGGTGGTCTCGGGCAGCGGGTGGTCGGTGGCGTTCCACTCCGTGAGCAGGTGCCGGCGCTCGTCCGGGCCGATGATGTCGAGGTCGCCGATCGGCGTCGCGGGCGCGGTGACGACGGCGGTGAGCAGGCCGACGAAGCGTTCGGTGATCCGCTGGGCGGTCTCCCGGTCGAACAGGTCGGTGGCGAACTCCAGGAAGCCCGTCAGTCCGCCCTCGCGCCGCTCGTTGACGAAGAACGCCAGGTCGAACTTGGCGGTCGGCGAGGTGAGCGGGAGCACCTTCCCGTCGAGGCCGGGGAGGTGTCCGGCGAGGTCCTCGACCTCTTCGAGCTCGGCGTCCACCCAGTTCAGGTTGGTCTGGAACAGCGGGTGCCGGGCCGCGGAACGGGCCGGGTTCACCGCCTCGACGACCCGTTCGAAGGGCACGTCCTGGTGGGCGTAGGCGGCCAGGTCGGTCGCCCGGACCCGGGCGAGGACCTCGGCGAAGTCGGGGTTGCCGGACAGGTCGGTGCGCAGGACGAGGTTGTTGACGAAGAAGCCGACGAGTGGGGCCAGGGCCTCGTCCGGGCGGCCGGCGACCGGCGAGCCGATGACGATGTCGTCACCGGCGCCGAGCCGGTGCAGCAGGGTGACCAGAGCGGCCTGGACCGTCATGAACGGTGTGACGTGGTGCTCGCGGGCGAGCGCCGTCAGGGCCGCGTGGACCTCAGCGGGCACGGTGAACGCGACGGTGTCGCCGCGGTGGGACGGTACGGCCGGCCGTGGCCGGTCGGTGGGCAGCCGGAGCTGCTCCGGGAGTCCGGCCAGGGCCTCGGTCCAGAAGCCGAGCTGGCGGGAGATCTCGCTGTCCGGTTCGTCGGCCGAGCCCAGCACCGCGCGCTGCCACACGGCGTAGTCGGCGTACTGGACCTCCAGCGGCGTCCAGCGCGGGGCGTGGCCCGCGGACCGCGCGGTGTAGGCGGTGATGAGGTCCTCGGCGAGCGGGGGCATCGAGAAGGCGTCGCCGGCGATGTGGTGCAGCACGACGAGCAGGACGTGCTCGCCGGAGCCGAGCTCGAACAGGGTGGAGCGCATGGGCGGTTCGGTGGCCAGGTCGAACGGGACCCGGACGGCCGCGGCGAGCAGGTCGTCGAGGCCGGCCGGGTCGGTGGTGACGACGGCCGGCGGCGGGACGAGGTCCCGCACGACCTGGTGCGGGCCCTGCTCGTCCTCGGCGAAGACGGTGCGCAGCGCCTCGTGCCGGGCGGCGACGTCGCCGAGGGCCTGACCGAGGGCGGCGATGTCGAGGTCACCGGTCAGCCGCAGCGCGATGGGCAGGTTGTACGTGGCGGACGGGCCCTCGAAGCGGTGCAGGAACCACAGGCGTTCCTGGGAGTACGACAGCGGCAGGCGCTCGCCGCGCGGCTGGGCCGTGACGGCGGGCCGGCGCGGGGCGGCGCCGTCGAGGCGGGCGGCGACCCGCGCGGGCGTGGTCGCCTCGAACAGGGTGACCAGCTCGATGTCGACGCCGAACACGGTGCGGATCCGGTTGGCCAGCCGGGCCACGGACAGCGAGTGGCCGCCGAGTGCGAAGAAGTCGTCGTCGAGGAAGACCTCGGGGACGCCGGTCACCTCGGCGAACAGCCCGCACAGGAGCTTCTCGCGCGGGGTGCGCGGCGCGCGGCCGGCGACCGGCGCGAAGTCGGGCACGGGCAGTGCCTGCCGGTCCAGCTTGCCGCTGGTCAGCTGCGGGAACCGGTCGAGTTCGACGAACACGGGCGGAACCATGTACTCGGGCAGCTCGGCCGCGAGCCGGGCCCGCAGTTCCTCGTGGTCGACGGGCGCGGAGGTGATGAGGTAGCCGGCCAGCCGCTGGTCGTGGACGGCCGCGGCGGCCTGGGCGACGCCGGGGTGCGCCCGCATCGCGGACTCGATCTCGCCCAGTTCGATCCGCTGGCCGCGCAGCTTGACCTGGTCGTCGGCGCGGCCGAAGTACTCCAGTTCGCCGCTCCGGGTCCAGCGCACCAGGTCGCCGGTCCGGTAGATCCGGCTGCCGGGTGTGCCGTAGGGGTTGGCGACGAAGCGTTCGGCGGTCAGGGCCGGTCGGTCGAGGTAGCCGCGGGCGAGCTGGAGGCCGCCGAGGTAGAGCTCTCCCGTCACGCCCGGGGACACGGGGCGCAGGGCGCGGTCGAGCACGTAGGCCTGGGTGTTGAGCACCGGACCGCCGATGAGCACGGTCGCGGGGTCCTTCGGGGTCACCCACCGGGTGACGTCCACCGCGGCCTCGGTGGGGCCGTAGGCGTTGGTGAGGACCGGGTCGGGGTGGCGGGACTCCCGGTGGAAGCGGCGGATCAGCTCGGCCGGCATGATCTCGTCCCCGGACTCGATGGCCCGTACGGTGGCGGGCAGTTCGGCCTCGGCGAGGAACGCGGCGAGCCGGGAGGCGCCCAGGTGGAGCACGGTCACGGACTCGTCGTGCATCAGCCGGGACAGGTAGACCGGGTCGCGATGGCCGCCGGGCCGCGGGACCACCAGGGCGGCGCCGCGCGACAGCGTCCAGAACACCTCCCACACCGAGACGTCGAACCCGGTCGGCGTGGCCTGGAGCACCCGGTCGCCGGGGCCGAGGCGCAGGTCCTGCTGCATCCACCAGAACCGGTTGGTCATGCCCTCGTAGGTGTTGAGGGTGCCCTTGGGGCGGCCGGTGGAGCCGGAGGTGTAGATGATGTACGAGGTGTTGCCGCCGTGCGCGACGACCCCGAGGTTCTCGGCGGATTCGTCCTCGGCGTCGACCGGGATCCGTTCGAAGCCCGCCACATCGTGTTCGGCCAGGATCAGCCGGGCGCCGGAGTCGCCGAGGATGTAGGCGATGCGGTCGGCCGGGTAGCCGGTGTCGATCGGCACGTAGGCGGCGCCGGCCTTGATGACGGCCCATAGCGCGACGACGAGGTCCACCGAGTAGGGCAGCATGACGGCGATGCGGGTCTCGGGGCCGACGCCGCGCCCGCGCAGGGCCCGGGCGAGTCGGTTGACCCGCGCGTTGAACTCGCCGTAGGTGATTTCCTCCCCTTCGAAGACCACGGCGGGCAGGCCCGGGTCCTGGGATTCCATCAGCTGCACGACGGAGTGCGCGTCCATGGTGCTCGCGGTGTCGTTCCAGTCGTGCAGGATGCGGGCGCGTTCGGTGTCGTCCAGCAGGTCGACGTCGGAGAGACGGCGCGCCGGGTCGTGAGTGACGGCGTCGAGCACGCGCAGGAAGCGGGTGACGAAGGCCTCGGCGGTCTCGCGGTCGTACAGGTCGGTGGCGTACTCCAGACGGCAGTCGAGGCCGCCGTCGCCGGCGTCGACGACGCAGTCGAAGTGCACGTCGAACTTGGAGGTGCCGCTGAGGACCGGGGCGGTGCGGGCGCTGACCCCGGGCAGGGTGAGGCGGGCCTCGGAGAAGTCCAGCCAGGCGACCATGACCTGGAAGAAGGGGTGGCGGGCGCGGGACCGCTCCGGAGCCAGCTCCTCCACCAGCCGCTCGAACGGCACGTCCTGGTGGGCGTAGGCGGCCAGGCCGGTCTCGCGGACCCGGGCGAGCAGTTCGGTGAAGGCGGGGTCGCCGGAGGTGTCGAAGCGGTAGACGAGCGTGTTGATGAAGACGCCGACGACACCGTCCAGTGCCGAGTCCGGCCGGCCGGCGATCGCTCCGCCGACGGGGATGTCCTCACCGGCGCCGTGGGCGGTCAGCAGCAGTGCGACGGCGGCCTGGAGCACCATGAACGGTGTGGTCCGGGTGCGGCGGGCGAGGTCCAGCATCCGGTCGTACAGCTCCCGGTCCACGCGGAACCCGACGTGGTCGCCCCGGTGGCCGGCGATCGCGGGCCGGGGCCGGTCGGCCGGGAAGGTGACCTCCTGGGGCAGTCCGGCGAGTGTCTCGCTCCAGTAGGCGATCTGGCGCGGCAGGCCGGCGGCGAGCGTGTCGCGCTGCCAGAGGGCGAAGTCGGCGTACTCCACGGCCGGCGCCGTGGGGGCGGGTTCCGCGCCGGCGAGGCGGGCGGTGTACGCGGCGGACAGGTACTCGGCCAGCGGGCGCATCGAGGAGCCGTCGACGGCGATGTGGTGCACCACCAGCAGCAGGGCGTATTCGTCCTCGCCGAGCGGGAAGAGGGTGGCGCGCACCGGGAGTTCGGTGGTGAGGTCGAAGGGGCGGGCGGCCCGCGCCGTGAGGTCGGGGTCCCGGTCGTGGACGACCTCCAGGGCGAAGCCCGTGCCGCCGGGTTCCAGGACGACCTGGTGCGGGCCTTCGGCGTCCTCGGGGTAGAGGGTGCGCAGGGCCTCGTGGTGGTCGACGAGGTCGGTGAGCGCGGCGTCCAGCGCGGAGACGACGAGCGGTCCGCTCAGCCGGATGTCGAGCGGGATGTTGTAGGTGCCGCTGTCGCCCTGGAGGCGCTGGAGGAACCACATGCGTTCCTGTGTGAAGGACAGCGGTATCCGCTCGGGCCGCTCCCGGGCCACGATCGCGGAGGAGGCCGAGGAGCCGTCCGCCAGCAGGGCGGCGAGGCCGGCGACGGTCGGGGTGGCGAAGACGTCGCGCAGGGAGAGGTCGACGCCGAACTCGTCGCGGATCCGGTGCACCAGCCGGATCATGAGGATGGAGGTGCCGCCGCGGGCGAAGAACTCGTCGTCCGCGGTGATGTCGTCCAGGCCGAGGACCTCGGCGACGACCGTGCGCAGCCGCTCCTCCACCGGGGTGCGCGGTGCCGTCGGGGAGGCGGCAGCGGCGGTGGCGCGGCGGTCGGCGGCCGGCTCGGGGGTGTGCTCGCCGCCGGTCACCGCGCGCCGGTCCTGCGGGGTGACCACGGCGAGCTCGCCGGCCGGCCGGTCGAGGTCCTCGGCGGCGAGGGCGGCGAGCCGGGCCAGCCGGCCGGTCAGGACCGCGAGGGCGTCGGCGGTGAACGCGCCGGTGCGATAGGAGAACCGCAGCCTCAGGGCGGAGCCGGGGAAGACGGCGATCGACAGCGGGTAGTGCGAGTGCAGGACCAGGTCGGCGCCGGCCAGCCGCAGCCCGCCGGCCTCCGTCGCGCTGTCCATCGGGTAGTTCTCGAACGCGAGGACGGTGTCGAACAGTTCGTCCACGCCCGCCGCCCGGGTGAGGTCGGCGAGACCGGCGTCGGCGTGCCCGGCCAGCGCGATCTGCCGGGCCTGCACCGAGGACAGCAGCTCGGCCAGCGGCGTGAGCGGGTCGACGCGTACCCGCACCGGCAGGGTGTTGATGAACAGGCCGATCATGGATTCGGCGCCGGGCAGGTCGACGGGGCGGGTGGAGACCGTCGCGCCGAAGACGATGTCGTCGCGACCGGTGAACTCCCGCAGCAGCAACGCCCACAGCCCCTGCACGACGGTGTTGAGGGTGAGTCCGCGGCGGCGGGCCGCCGCGGTGAGGGCCGCGGTGACGCTCTCGTCGAGGACCAGTTCGTGTTCGGCGTGGCCGTCCGGGGTCCGCCGCGGCGGCGCGAGCAGGGTGGGCCCGGGCAGGCCGGCCAGTTCCTCCCGCCACACGGCGGTGGACGCGGCGCGGTCGCGCCCGGCGAGCCAGGCGGGATAGGCGCGGTAGGGGACGGGCTCGGGCAGCTCGGCGCCGCCGTACAGGGCGAACAGTTCCCGGACCAGCAGGGGCAGCGACCAGCCGTCCAGCAGCAGGTGGTGGTGGGTCACGACGAGCCGGGTGCCGAGCGCGGTGAAGCGCAGCAGCGGCGGGCGCAGCACGCTGAAACCGCGGGCCCGGTCTCGGGCGAGGAAGGCGGCCGGTTCCTCGTCCCGCTCCTCCCAGGGCACGGTGGTCCCGGCGGGCACGACCTGCACGGGCGCGCCGGCGGACCGGCTGCGGAAGCCGGCGCGCAGCAGGGGGTGGCGATGCAGCAGGGCGGCGGCGGCCTCGCGCATCCGCGCATGGTCGAAGCCGCCCTCGATGTCGAGGACGAGCTGGCCGACGTAGGGGTCGTCGTCCTCGTACAGGGCGAGGAAGAGCAGTCCTTCCTGGAGCGGGGAGAGCGGCAGCACGTCCTGTGCGCCCGGGTAGCGGTCGAGTTCCCGCTGGTCGATGGTGACGAGCGGGACGTCGGCCGGGGTCAGCCGGGTGCCGCGGCCGGGGGCGGGCTCGGCCCGGGTCCCGGTGGCGCCGGGGGCGGGGGCGGTCCCGGCCAGGTCCGCGAGGGCTTCGACGGTGGGGTGGGCGAACACGTCCTGCGGGGTGAGCCCGATACCGGCGGCGCGGGCCCGGGAGGCCAGGCGCAGGGCGTGGATGCTGTCCATGCCCATGATGAAGAGATTGTCGTCGGCCCCGAGTTCGGGCCGCCCGATCAGTTCGGCGCCCAGGTCGCGCAGGATCCGTTCGGTCTCGGTGCGGGGCGCCCGGCCGGGTGCCGGGGCCTCGGGTTCGGGCAGCGCCTTGCGGTCGACCTTCCCGTTGGGGGTGAGCGGGATCTCCGGAAGGGTCAGCACCACCGCGGGGACGAGGAAGGCGGGCAGCCGGCCGGCGAGCCATGTGCGCAGATCGGTCTCGGGTTCGCCGGTGACGTAGGCGACGAGCCGGTGGGCGCCGCCGGGGGTCCGCCGGGCCACCACGACGCTCTGCCGGACGCCGGGCGCGCCGTCGAGCAGCGCCTCGACCTCGCCGGGCTCGGCGCGCTGGCCGGCGATCTTCACCTGGTCGTCGACCCGGCCGGCGTACTCCAGGGTGCCGTCCGGGCGACGCCGGGCGAGGTCGCCGGTCCGGTACATGCGGGAGCCCGCGGGGCCGTGGGGGTCGGCGGTGAAGCGTTCCGCGGTCAGCGCCGGGCGGCCGTGGTAGCCGCGGGCGAGCTGGATGCCCGCCAGGTACAGTTCGCCGGTCGTGCCGGGCGGTACGGGGTTGAGTCCCGTGTCCAGGACGTGGGCGCGGGTGTTGGCGCCGGGCCGTCCGATGGGCACCGTCTCGTCGTCCGGGCCGGTGGCGTAGGAGGTCACCTCGATGGCGGCCTCGGTGGGACCGTAGAGGTTCCACAGCTCGGCGTCGACGCTCTGGTGGAAGCGGCGGACCAGTTCGGACGGCAGGGCCTCGCCGGTGCAGGCGACGAGCCGTACGGAGGGGCCGAATGCGGCCTCGGCGAGGAAGGCGCCGAGCATCGACGGCACGAAGTGGATGATCGTGACGCGCTGTTCGCGGATCAGCTCGGCGAGGTAGGCCGGGTCGCGGTGGCCCTCGGGGCGGGCCACGACGAGGGTGGCGCCCTGGACGAGGGGCCAGAAGAACTCCCACACCGAGATGTCGAAGCCGATCGGCGTCTTCTGCACGATGCGGTCGTCCGGGGTCATGCGGTGGTCGCGCTGGAGCCATGACAGGCGGTTGAGGAGGCCCTCGTGCGGGACGACGACGCCCTTGGGGCGGCCGGTGGAACCGGAGGTGTACATCACGTAGGCGGCGTTGTCGCCGCGGACCCGGACACCGGGGGCGCTCGCGGGCTCGTTCGCGCCCGCGTCGACGGCGATCCGCTCGAAGCCGGGGACGTCGTCGTCGGCGATCACCAGGTCGGCACCGGAGTCGGCGAGGATGTAGGCGACCCGCTCGGCGGGATAACCCGTCTCCACGGGGACGAAGGCGGCGCCCGCCTTGAGGACGGCGAGCACGGAGACGACGAGGTCGACGGAGCGCGCCAGCTTGACGGCGACCCGTGACTCGACGCCGGCGCCGCGGCGGCGCAGGGCGTGGGCGAGGCGGTTGGCCCGTGCGTCGAGTTCGCCGTAGCTGACGCTCTCGCCCTCGAAGACGACGGCCTCGGCGGCCGGGTCCTGGGCCTCGATCCGTTCCACCAGCGACCGGGCGTCGAGGGGTTCGGCGGTGTCGTCGAAGCCGGCGAGGAGGCGGTGTTCGTCGGGGCCGAGCAGGTCGAGCGTGCCGACGGGCGCTTCCGGTGCCTCGGCGGCGGCCGTGAGGAGCCGGGTGTACCGGTCGCGGTGGGCCGTCACCTCCGCCGGGGTGAACCGGTCGGGGTGGGCGTTGAGGGTGAGGTGGATGCCGTCGGCGGCGGTGTCGTCGGCGACGGCGTTGAGGACGAGGTCGCGGACCGGGCCGGAGGCCACCTGGTGCACGGTGGCCCCGGCGCCGCCGACCGTGAGCCGGCCCGGTGCGAAGGAGAGCACGTTGACGGTGGGTCCGGACAGGGAGCCCTGGTCCTGGGCGCCGAGTTCGCGGCGGATCCGTTCACCGGGGAAGCGCTGGTGGCGGACGGCCTCGGCCAGCCGGTCGCGCACCTGTGCGACGAGTTCGGTGAAGGTGGCCGAGGGCCGGACGGTCAGCCGCAGCGGCAGGTCGTTGACGAGCATCGCCGGGGTGGCGAGGGCGTCCGGGTTGGTGCGTGCCGCGAGGAAGACCCGGAGCACGACGTCCGCCGCGCCGGTGGTGCGGTGCGTGTACGCGGCCATGGCGGCGATCACCGGCAGGGACCAGCGGGCGCCGGGCAGGGCGCGCAGCCGCTCGGCGGTGCCGGCGGACACCGGTCCGGCGACCGGCGGCAGGCCGCGGGCCAGGGTCGAGGGGCCGCTGCCCAGCTCGGTGGAGGCGGGCAGGTCCGCGAACCGGGCGAGCCAGTGGGCGCGGTCCCGTTCGTAGCGCGCGGAGGCGGTGTAGGCGCTCTCCTCGGCGACGACGTCGGCGAGCGGCGCGAAGGCGGCGGTGGCCGGTCGGTCGCCCGCGGCCAGCGCGTTGTAGACGTCCAGCAGTCTGCGGACGTACAGCATCTGGCCGTAGGCGTCGAGCAGGATGTGGTGGTAGCGGAAGTACAGCCGGTCGTGGTCCGGGCCGAGCCGCAGCAGGGTGTGGGCGAAGAGCGGGCCGTCGGTGAGCGCGGGCGGGGCCTCCGCCTGGCGGGCTTCGATCCACGCGTCCGCGGCGGCCCGCGGGTCCGGCTCGCCGCTGAGGTCGAGCACGGTGAGCGCGCCCTCGATGGCCGGGTCGACGTGCTGGCGGACGGTCCGCCCGTCGTCGGTGAAGCGGACCCTCAGTGCCTCGGTCTCCGTCACGGCCTGCCGGATCGCCCGGTCCAGCAGCGGGGGGTCGAGGGGGGCGGCGGTGTCGACGTGGACACCGCAGACGAACATGGGGGAGCCGGGGTCGAGCTGCTGGGCCACCCAGACACCGTGCTGTGCGGCCGTCAGTGCGATGCCGCGGCTGTTGCCGGTCGCTGCCATCTCCACGGTCAGGCCTTCTCCTCGATGAGTGCGGTGAGTGCCGCGGCGAGCTGGTCGATGGTGGGGTGGTCCCAGGTCGTCTCGGGCGGCAGCACGAGGCCGAACTCGTCCTCGATGTCGGCGGAGACGGCCAGCGCGGTGAGCGAGTCCAGCCCGTACTCGGACATCGGCAGGGTGGTGTCGATCTCCTCGGGGGTGCGGCGCAGATAGGTCGCCACCCGCCCGGTCAGCCAGGCGCGGACGTCTTGGGTGCCAGAACTCATCGTGTGTTCTCTTCTCGGTGGAGCAGCGGGCGGGCGGCGAGGCCGAAGGAGCGGTGGTCGCGGTGGCGGGCGAGGAGCTCGTCGAAGAGCGCGTCCTCGACCGGTCGGGGAAGCGGGGAAGGCCGGCGGGTGCGGTGGGCGGCCGCCAGTGTCCAGGCGGGGCCGGCCAGGAAGGGGTCGGTGGTGTGGCGCTGGATCTGGAGGCAGCAGACGCGGGTGAGCAGGGTGCTGTACCGGTCGGCCAGGTCGTAGGTCGCGGGCGAGGCGTCGACGCCCCATTCCGTGACGGGCAGCGCGGCACAGGCCCGGGCGAGCGCGCCGAGTTCGGCGAGGTCCGCCTCGGCGACGGCGCGTACCTGCCGGCAGGCGCCGTCCCAGGGCCCGTCCAGCGCCGCCGCCAGTGAGGCCGCGAGGGGGTCGCGGCCCGCCGCCTGCAGGGCCAGCCGGTCGTAGCGCAGCGCCGGGAGGTCCGCGTCCAGGGCGAACAGTGCGTCCGGGGCCGGGGCGCCGCCGGTCCACGAGCGTCTGGCGAGCAGCGGCAGCTGGGGCAGCAGGCTCATCTGGCAGGCGGCCCGGGCGATGTGGCCGAAGCCGACCGGCGCCAGGTCGCGCAGCAGCTTCTGGAAGATCGCGCTCGGTCCCTCGCGCAGGTAGAAGTGGGCTCCGAGCAGTTCGGCGAGCCGGTCCACGGCGTCCAGCAGCAGCTTGGACACGGTGTACTTGACCACGGCCGAGTAGACGCTCGCGGACTGCGGCACCAGGTGCAGGGCGCGGGTGCCGACCGCGCCGACGGCCTCGGCCCGCAGCAGGTCGGCGAAGACGCCGGCCAGCACGGAGCGCACGTGCGGGATGCCGATGGCGGGGCCGCCGTACAGGGTGCGGGACGACAGGTGGCCGACGGCTGTCCGCAGCGCGGTGTCCAGCACTCCCGAGGCCATGGCGGGCAGGGTGGTGCGGGTGATCTGGAGGGCTTTCAGGGCCGTCTCCAGTCCGCTGCCGACCGGTCCGAGGACCGCCGTGCGGGGCACGCGCACCGCGTCGAACTCCAGGCCGCCGAGCTGGATACCGCGCATGCCGACGGTGCCGAACCGGGGCAGGTCGCGGATTCCGTCGCCGGGCAGGGCGGTCCGGTCGACCAGGACGAGGGAGTGGCTGCGGGGGCCCGGCCGGGGGTCGGTCCGGGCGAGGACGACCAGGGCCTTTGCCCGGCTGATGTTGGTGACGACTTCCTTGCGCCCGCTCAGGCGCAGGTGGGCGCCGTCGGCCGCCGCGGTGAACTCGGTGCCGGTCATGTCGTTGCCGTGGGCGAGTTCGTGGAACGCCACCGCGACCCTGTGGCCGCCGAGCAGCAGGTCGGCGACCCGGGTGGCCTGCTCGGTGCCGGCGGCGGTCCAGACGTTGACGCCGGCGATGAACGAGCTGGCGCCGTAGCCGAGTCCGAGGACCGGGTCGCGGCGGTAGACGGTGCGCATCACCTCCACGAGGTGGTCCGCCCGGGTGAGCCGGCCGCCGTACTCGGGCGGCACGAACTCCGCGTTGAGGCCGTAGGCGTCCAGGGCGCGTTCGCCGGCCGTCGGCATCTCGCCGCGCTCGTCGGCGTCGAGGACCGCGCGGGTCCCGACCGGGTTGGCCGGGTCCGCGGGGTCGCCGAGCAGGCGGTCGAGAGCGGCGACGCGCTCGGGGACGACAGGGGTCACGGGGCACCGTCCAGGAGGCTGAACGCGGGGCCGGCCCAGTCGAGGAGGGTCTGGGCCAGTTCGTCGTAGGCCGGGTCGTCGGGCAGGTCGAGGAGGTGGGCCAGACAGGCGCGCAGCCGGTGGGCGTCGTCGTCGGGGGCCGCGGCCGGGCGCCCGGCCTGGCTCAGGAAGAGGTGCAGGCAGGCGGACGCCGCGTACAGGCGCTCGTACCGTTCGGCGAGGGTGAACGCGGTGCTGGGGAGTCCGCCGCCGACGGGTACGAAGTCGGCGAGGTCGGCGGCCAGTTCGCCGCAGCGTTCCAGCACGGCCTCGGCGAGCGCGGTCAGTCGTGGGTGGCCTTGCGCGCGGATCTCCTCGACGGCCGCGGGCAGGCTCTGTACGACGCTGCATCCGGTGGCCGAGACGAGGGTGAGGCGGGCCGGGTCGAGCGGGGCCGGCGGGAGGGAGGGGTCGGCCGCGGCGCGCACTCCCCGGGTGTCGGCGCTGCCGCGCCGCAGCAGCCGTCCCAGCCGGGGCGTCTGGGTCAGCAGCGCCGTGCGGTTGACGACCGTGCTGCCGTCGAAGATGGCGCAGATGCGGTGGTCGCGCTCCAGCTTGGCGAAGCCGCCGCCGGGCGGGGTGGTGAGGAAGCCGCGGACGCCGAGGACCTCGGCGAGCCGGCCGAGCGTGTCCTGCACGGTGGTGGGCACGTACGCCTTGGCGATGGCGGAGGTGACGGAGAGTTCCCCGGGCAGGGCGTGCACCGAGCGGGTGGCCAGGATGCTCACGGCCTCCGCGGTGAGCACGGCGGCGGCGGCCCGGCCGAGGATCCGGCGGACGTGCGGGAGGGAGCCGAGCCGGCGTCCGTACAGTTCGCGGCGCGTGACGAAGTCCCGGGTGAGCCTCAGGGCGTGGTCGGCCGCGCCCAGCGAGAGCCCGACGCAGGCGGTGCGGGTGAGCTGGAGGGACTTCAGGACCAGGGCGATGCCGTCGCCGGGCCCGCCGATCAGCGCGTCGGCGGGGACCTGGGCGCCGTGCAGGACGAAGCCGCTGATGTCGGCTCCCCGGATGCCGTGCGTGCGGACCTTGGGGAGCACCTGCCAGGCGCCGGGCGGCAGCCGGTCGCGGTCGACGAGGAAGAGACCGAACCCGCGGCTGCCGCCGGCGGGGTCGGTGCGGGCGAGCACACAGCCGAGCCGGGCCCGGCCGGCGTTGTTGATCAGCCACTTCTCGCCGTCGAGCCGCCAGCCGCCGTTCTCCTCCCCGGTGGCGGTGAGTTCGCCCGCCAGGAGGTCGCTGCCGTGGTCGCGTTCGGTCAGCCCCCAGCACACGGGGTGCCCCTCGCGGACGCGCTCCGCGAGCTCGCGGGTCTGTTCGGGCGAGCCGGCGATCCACACGGGCACGGAGCCGAGGAAGGTCTTGCCGTGCGCGATGGCCACCGTCAGATCGCGCCGGGCGACGGTCCTGATCAGTGCGACCAGGGCGGGGAAGTCGCGGTCGGGGGTGAGGACGTAGGAGGCGGCCAGCCCGGCGTCGTCGAGGACCGCGACCGCGTCGGCGGGGAAATCCTCGCGGTCGTCGAGCGCTCGCAGGGCCTCCTCGGCCCAGGCGCCCGACTCGTGCCCGGCGAGGACGCGTTCGAGCGCGGCCGCGCCGATCACCGCTCCTCCTGCCGCGCGCGTGCGTCCAAGGCCGCGGTCAGGTGGGGGTCCTCGCTGGTGAGCAGGGGTTCCAGGGCCCGCTCCAGATAGCGTGAGCGCATCGCGGACCGCTCCACCTTGCCGCTGGTCGTGCGGCGGATGCCGCCGGGCCGGAGCAGCAGGACGGCGGCGACGGGTACGCCGAACTCCCTGGCCACGGTCAGCTTCATGGCCGCGGCCAGCTCGGTCATCCGCTCGGTGCCCCAGTGCCCCCTGATCTCGTGCAGGACGACGACCGACTCGCGGGACCCGGTGCCGTCGTCCCAGCCGACGGTGAAGACGGCTCCGTGCAGGCTGCCGAGTTCCCCGTGCTGGGCGCGGAGTTCGGCCTCGATGTCCTGCGGGTGGATGGTGCGGCCGTGCAGGATCAGCACGTCCTTGCGGCGGCCGGTGACGAACAGGTCGCCGTCCAGCAGTCCGCCGAGGTCGCCGGTGCGCAGGAAGGGGCCCTGTCCGTCGGCGCCGGTGGCGCCGAAGGCGGCCTTGGTGGCCTCGCTGTTCGCCCAGTAGCCCGCGGCCACGCTCGGTCCGCTCAGCCAGATCTCCCCGATCCGGCCGGCGGGCAGTTCCTGGCCGCTGTCCGGGTCCACGACGCGGACCGACTGGCCGGCGCTCGGGCCGCAGCCCACCAGGTTCCGGGCGGGCGCGCCGGGGGCGGCCCGCCGCAGGACGTTGCCCTCCAGGGCGGCCGTGTCCACGCCGGCCACGAACGGCGGGCGGCCGCCGATACCCGTGGCGAGCAGTGTCGACTCGGCGAGCCCGTACATGGGGACGATCGCGTCGGGCCGGAACCCGGCGGCGGCGAAGCGCGCCGCGAAACCGGTGACGGTGTCGGCGCGGACCGGTTCGGAGCCGTCGACGGCGGCGCGCACCCGGCTCAGGTCGAGGCCGGCGAGCTGGTCGTCGGTGACCCGGCGCAGGCACAGTTCGTAGCCGAAGTCGGGTGAGGCGGTGCCGTTGACGTCGTAGGCGTCCATCATCTGGAGCCACTGGTGCGGGCGGCGCAGAAAGGTCATGGGGTCCATCTGGACGTAGCCGTCGCAGCGCAGGACGCCGGGGAGCATCAGCCCGATCAGGCCCATGTCGTGGTAGAGGGGTATCCAGCCGCCCAGGCGGTGGCCCGGGCGCAGTCGCAGCGAGCGCACCACGGCGTCGACGTTGTCCAGCAGGTTGCGGTGCCGGACCATGACGCCCTTGGGGCTGCCGGTGGAGCCGGAGGTGTACTGGAGCAGGGCGAGGGCGTCGGGGTCGCCGGGCACCCTGGGGCGCCATGCGCCGGGATCGTCGTCCGTCTCGTCCGTCTCGTCGGTCGAGTGGGGGACGAGGTGGGTGAGGCCTTCGTCGGCGGCCCACTTCCCGACCTCCGGCAGTCCGCGCCGGTCGCTCAGCACGACGGTGGCCCGGGCGTCCCGGGCGATGCGGGCGAGCCGCCGGCGCTCGTGCCGGTAGCGTCCGGGCAGCGGGCCGGGGACCGCTATCAGTCCGGCGTACAGGCAGCCGAAGAACGCGGCGGTGAACTCGACGCCCGGCGAGTACAGCAGCAGGACCCGGTCGCCGGGCTCGGTGCGCCCGGCCAGCCACACCGCGATGCCGCGGGCCCGTGCGTCCAGTTCCGCGAAGGTCAGGGACTCGTGGTCCCGGGCCTGCGGGTCCCGCACGAAGATGACCGCATCCCTGTCCGGAGCGTTCCCGGCATGTTCCCGGAGAACGGACACGAGGTCGGCACCGGACACCAGACCGCCATTCACGCGAAAAGCACCACCCAGCTGTTCAGAAGGGTCCACTGACCATGCCGAAGCCCGGATATGACGCCCGGGACCCGGCGACTGGAGACTAAGCAGAAACGAACTAGGGAAATCATTAGTCTGTGCATCACATGCAAGTTGCACCTTCCTGACGGAACCTGCTACGTTCCGGCCGCAGCACGTGTCTGCGCGCAAGGACCAGAAAACGAGTAGGTCTGCCGTGAACCCCACAGAAGACGAACCGACGGTTGTCGTCGAGGGAATACAAAGAAGGCATAAAGACATCTGGGCTTTACGGGACGTCAGCCTTCACATATCAGCCGGCGAAATATTCGCCCTGCTCGGTCCGAACGGAGCCGGCAAGACGACACTCGTCCGCATTCTCAGCACCCTTCTGCGTCCGGACGGCGGCCATGCGAGAGTGGCCGGCTGGGACGTCGTGGCGCACCCCGCGCGCGTACGTGCCGCGACCGGGCTGGCCGGGCAGTACTCGACCGTCGACGGCATGCTGACGGGAATCGAGAATCTGTCCCTCATCGCCCGGCTGCGCGGCCTGGACCGGCGCACGGCCCGGCGGACGGCCGGGGACCTCCTCGACCGGTTCCGGCTCGCGGACAGCGGCGGCCGGCTGGTGAAGACGTACTCCGGCGGCATGCGCCGGCGCCTGGACCTCGCCGCTTCCCTGGTGGGCGCTCCCCCGCTGATCATCCTCGACGAGCCGACCACCGGGCTGGACCCGAAGAGCAGGATCGACACCTGGGACGCGGTCGGCGAGCTGGCGGCGGGCGGCACCACGGTGCTGCTCACCACCCAGTACCTGGAGGAGGCCGACCGGCTCGCGGACCGGATCACGGTCATCGACCACGGCAGGGTCGTGGCGGCGGGCACCAGCGACACGCTGAAGGCCGCCGCCGGAAGCCGCCTGGTCGTCGTGGTCGCCGAGGACCACGAGGTGCCGGCGGCCGTACGGGCCGCGACCGCCGCCGGGGGTGCGGCCCCCTTGGTCGACCGCCGCTACCGCCGGGTCGAGACGGCCGTCACGGACGGGCAGTCCGCGCTGGCGCGAGCGCTGTCCGTGCTGTCGGACGAAGGGGTGGAGGCGCTGGAGGTGGGACTGGGCCGGGCCACGCTCGACGACGTGTTCCTGGCCTTGACCGCCCGGCGGCACCCGGCGGCCGCCCGGTGAACGCGCTGCTGCGCGCCGGCCGGGAGGGCGCCGACCTCGCCTGGCGCAACCTCCTCCATCTGCGCCGCACCCCGACCGCCCTGATGGGCAGCCTGGTGGAGCCGGTGATGTTCGCCCTGCTCATCGGCTATGTCTTCGGCAACAGCCTGGGCGGGGCGCCGTACCGCGCGTACATGGTGGCGGGGCTGCTCGCCCAGACGGTGACCTTCGGTACCGCCGTCACGGCCCTCGGGCTGGCCAAGGACCTGCAGGAGGGCACGGTCGACCGGTTCCGCGCGCTGCCCATCTCCCGGGTGGCCCTGCTGCTCGGCCGGACCGCCTGCGACCTCACCACCTGTGTCGCCGGCGTGCTGGTGACCTCGTTGTGCGGGCTCGCGCTGGGCTGGCGGCCGCTCAGCGGGGCGGCGCACACCCTGGCGGGTTACGCGCTGCTCGTCCTGTTCGCCTTCGCCATGTCCTGGGTGGGCGCCTTCATCGGCGTCGTCGCGCCCAACGTCCAGGTGGCCGCGAGCCTCGGTCTGCTCTGGATGTTCCCGGCGAGCTTCGTCTCCTCCGGCTACGTCTCGACCGCCAGCCTGCCCGGACCGCTCGCCGCGGTCGCCGCGTGGAGCCCCATCACCGCGGTGTCGAACGCGCTGCGCGAGCAGTTCGGCACCCCCGTCCCGCCGGGCTTCTCCCGGCCGCACGGCTGGCCCGTGGACCATCCCGCCCCCTATCTGCTGCTGTGGTCCGCGGGGCTGCTCGCGGTCTTCGTGCCCCTGGCGACGGCACGCTTTCGCGACAAGACACGAGGGTGACGGTCGCCTCCAGTCGGCCCGCGGGTTAAGGCCACGTTAATTTCAGTCGCCATCCTTCCTCATCTCCGTCCCATCCGATCCGCCACTTCGGAAAGCGATCCGCCGTGCCTCCAGAAAACCTGCGCACCACCCTCGTATGCCTGCCGTTCGCCGGTGCGGGTGCCTCCTTCTTCCGCCCCTGGTCACAGCTGAACGACTCGCTGGAAATCATTCCGCTCCAGTTGCCCGGACGGGAACGGCTCATCGACTCGGCTCCCTACCGAGATGTACGGGAAGCGACCGAGGGGCTTTTCCAGGACCTCGTCGGGCAACTCGGCGACAGGCGCCGACTGGCTCTTTTCGGCCACAGCCTCGGCGCGGTTCTCGCCTATGAACTCGCCCACCGGGTGACCGCCGCCGACGATCTTCAGCTCCTTCGGCTGTTCGTCAGCGGCTCCCCCGAACCCGGCACCCCCCGGACGCGCCGGGCCACCGGGCTGCCCGACGACGCGTTCCTGGCCCGGGTGAGCGAGTTCGCCGGCTACAGCCACGAGGCGCTGGACGACCCGGAGATGCGGGAGCTGATCCTGCCGACCCTGCGGGCCGACGTCGAGTTGCACGAGAGCTACACGCCGGGCACGAACCGGCCGCTGGACGCGTCCGTCACCTCGATCCGCGGCACCGACGACGCCCTGGTCGGCTCCGACGCCGCCGCCGGCTGGGCCAAGGTGGCCGGCCGGGACTTCGAGTACGTCGAGATCCCCGGCGGCCACATGTACCTGACCGACCGCGCGCCGGCCCTGCTGCGGCTGATCGCCGGCAGTCTCTGAGGAGCGCCATGCGTCTGACCGGCAAGACCGCCGTCATCACCGGAGCCGCCCGCGGCCTCGGCCGGGCCACCGCGCTGGCCTGCGCCGCGGAGGGCGCGGATCTGGTCCTGCTCGACATCTGCGCCGACCTGCCCGGCGTGCCCTACCCCCTGGGCACGCCCGGGCAGCTCGACCACACCGCGGCCCTGTGCCGCGCCGCCGGCTCCGCCGTCCTCACGGCCGCCGCCGACATCCGGAACACGGCCTCGGTCCAGGAGGCGATGGCGGCCGCGTACGACCGGTTCGGCCGGATCGACGTCCTCGTCAACAACGCCGGTATCGCGGCGCCGTCCGGCAAGCGGGTCCACGAGATCAGCGAAGCGGAATGGGCGCTGATGATCGATGTCGACCTCTCCGGGGCCTGGCGGATGATCCGCGAGGCCGGCCGGGCGATGTGCGCCCAGCGCTCGGGCAGCATCGTCAACATCGCTTCCACGGCCGGGCTGGTCGGCTACCGGCACTTCGCCGGTTACGTCGCCGCCAAGCACGGCGTCATCGGCCTCACCAAGGCCGCCGCCCTCGACTACGCGCCGATGAAGGTGCGGGTCAACGCCGTCTGCCCCGGTTCGGTACGGGATGAGGCGTCGGCCGAGGGCCGGATGCTCGCCGAGATCGCCCGGGCGCTGGACGTCCCCGTCGGCGAGCACGAGCAGGCGTTCACCGAGGCGCAGCCCATGAACGCGCTGATCGAACCGGAGGACGTCGCCGCCGCCGTCGTCCATCTCGCATCCGACGGCTCCCGGCAGGTGACCGGGTCCGTGCTCACCGTCGACGGCGGCTTCACCGCCCGCTGATTCACCGCCCGCTGCGGCAGAAGGGACATCCCGTGCAAGGCAACAGGGGCTCAGCGTCCGGGACGGGGGCGCGGTGCCACGCCGTCCTGGTCCGCACCACCCGGCCGGTGGACACCGCCGCGCTCACCGCGTGGCCGGCCGGCCTCCACGGCACCCGGCTGTGGGTGGAGGACCTGCCCGTGTCCTCCACGCATCCGGCGGCCGAGCGCCGCCGTGCGCTCGAACTGGGCCGGCCCGCCGGCACCGCCCGCGGTGTGCTGCTGCGCTGGGCGGACGGCGTGGCCGAGCTGGTGGTGGTGGCGCGGCGGGAACTGCTCGACCGGGCGGCACTGCTGCGGCTGTCCACCGGGGCGGACCCCGGGCAGCCCGCCCATCCCCCGCCGGCGGACGTGGCCGTGGCCGACTCCGGTCCCCCGTGGGGGCTGGGCGAGGAAGGCCCGGCGGATCCGGCGGCCTTCCGGATCGCCCTCACCGCCGACGAGGCGGGTGACGAGCGCAGCTGGCTGACCGCGCTCGCCGTCACCCTGCACCACTACGACCCCGAGCAGGCGCCGGTGATCGGTACGCTCCGGGGCGCGGTGACCGTGTCCCCGGACGGGCCGCTGCGCGCGGTCGAGACGCGGCCGACCGACCGGCCCGCCTTCGCGGGGCTGCTGTTCGACGGTGCTCCGGGCCCGGGTACCTACGTCCCGTGCCTGGCACCGCCGTTCCCGCTGACCGTGTCGGTCTTCCAGGACGGCGGCGGCCGGTGGCTGCGCTGCGACCACCTGCCCGGCCGTGTCGCCCCCGAGATGGCGCGGCAGTTCGTCCGGCACCTGACCGAGGTGCACCGGCAGGTGCTGCGCAGCCCGGACCGGACGGTGGCGGACACGGAGTTGCTGGACGAGGCGGAACGGGCCAGGGTCGTCGCGCTGGGGCGCCCGGCCGCCGCCCTGGTCACCACCCCGGACACGCTGCACGCGGCGTTCCGCCGGATCGCGGCCGCCGCCCCGGACGCGGAGGCCGTCTCCGACGGAGCCGTGCGGCTGACCTACCGGCGGCTCGACGAGCGCTCGGACCGGCTGGCAGCCGGGCTGCGCGCTCTCGGCGTACGGGACGGCGACCGGGTCGGGGTGTGTCTGCGCCGCACCGCCGACCTCGTCGTCACCCTGCTCGGCGTGCTCAAGGCGGGCGCCGCCTATGTGCCCACCGATCCGGCCTACCCCGCCGAGCGGCTGCTGCACACCGCGCGGGACGCGGGCCTCGCCGTCGTCGTCACCGATCCGGCGGACTTTCCCGCGGGGTCCGGGGCGGTGGCCGTCTCCCCGGACGAGCTGCTCGCGGCCGGCGAGGGCGGGGCGCCCCGGTCGGCGGTGACGCCGGACGATCCGGCGTACGTCATCTACACCTCGGGGTCCACGGGCCGGCCCAAGGGAGTCGTGGTCCCGCACCGCAACCCCGTGGCGCTGATCGACGCCACCCGGGGGCCGTACGCGCTGGGCCCCGCGGACGTGTGGACGTTCTTCCACTCCAGCGCGTTCGACTTCTCCGTCTGGGAGATCTGGGGTGCCCTGCTGACCGGCGGCCGGGTCGTCGTCGTGCCGTACGACGTCTCCCGGGAGCCGGACCGGTTCCGGGACCTGCTGCGGGCGGAGGGCGTCACCGTGCTCAGCCAGACGCCTTCCGCCCTCGCCCAGTTGCTGGACGTGGACCACACAGGCCTGGACGTACGGCTCGTGGTGCTCGGCGGGGAACCACTGGACGCGCGGATGCTGCTGCCCTGGTTCGACCGGCACCCGGAGTCCCGCTGCCGGGTGGTCAACATGTTCGGCATCACGGAGACGACGGTGCATGTCACCGCGCAGACCCTCAGCCGTCGGCTGGCCCTGGCCGCCACCCGTTCGGTCGGACCGGCACTGCCCGGCTGGCACCTGTACGTGACCGACCCGGCCGGCCGGCTGCTGCCGCCGGGGGTCGCCGGGGAGATCCGTGTCGGCGGCGCCGGGGTCGCCCTGGGCTATCTGGGCCAGGAGGAGCTGACCGCCCGGAGGTTCGTGCCCGACCCGTTCACCGGGGGCAGGCTGTACCTCAGCGGCGACCGCGGGCGGCTGCGGCCGGACGGCACCCTGGACCATCTCGGCCGCCTGGACAGCCAGGTCAAGGTGCGCGGTTTCCGGATCGAACCGGACGAGATCCGCTCGGTGCTGCTGGAGGACCCGAGGGTCCGGGCGGCGGCCGTGGTGGTGCGCCGCGACGACCCGGCCGACGCGGCCACCGCGCGGCTCGACGCGTACGTGGTGCTCACCGAGGACGGCGACACCGCCCGGATCCACGCGCGGGCGGCCGGCATACTCCCCGCGTACATGGTCCCGGCGACGGTGACGGCGCTTGCGGCGCTGCCGCTGACCGCGAACGGCAAGCTCGACACGGCCCGTCTGCCGGAGCCCGTGCCGACCCGGGCCGCCCCTCCCAACGCTCCGAGCGCGGCCGGCGACGACCTCACCGCCCGGCTGAGCGCGGTGTGGAGCAAGGTGCTGGGCGTGCCCGTCGGACCGGACGACGACTTCTTCGAACTCGGCGGCAACTCGCTCTTCGCGATCCGTATCGGCACGGCGATGCGCGCCGAGGGGCTGCCCGCCGTACGGCTGAGGGACCTGTACCGCCGGCCGACGGTCCGGGCCCTGCTGGCGGACCTGACCGCGGAGAGGGGCGCCGGCTGATCCGAGCGCGTCGCGTCCCGGTACGGCCACCGGGACGCGACGCGTATGTGCCCCTCCCCCGCACCGCGCTCACCCCGGGCCGGCGCCGTCGTCCGACCGCCGGCCCGGGGCGGGCGCGTCCGGGCGTTCCGGCACGTGATTCCGCCGAAGCGGCCCTAGGCCGTTTCTTTCAGATCATCGGATCGTTGGTCTGGGTGTGTCGTTGACTGACGCCCAG
>NZ_BAAASM010000035.1:0-69778 GCF_039532885.1 Streptomyces nogalater
CCTCGCCCGCCCCCATCCGAGCCACCCCTGGGCCCCCTCGCCCGCCCCCGCCCGAGCCGCCCCGGGCCTCTTTGGAGGAAGCTCTGACAAACCCGGGGCCCGGTCTTCGGTGACCTTGCCATTAGGCTGACCCCGTGAAGGTCCTCGTCATCGGCGGCGGCGCCCGCGAACACGCCCTGTGCCGCTCCCTGTCCCTCGACCCCGACGTCACCGCGCTGCACTGCGCCCCCGGCAACGCCGGCATCGCCGAGGTGGCCGAGCTGCACCAGGTCGACGCGCTCGACGGTGCCGCCGTGGCCGGACTGGCCACCCGCCTCGGTGCCGAGCTGGTCGTCGTCGGCCCGGAGGCCCCGCTGGTCGCCGGTGTGGCCGACGCCGTCCGCGCGGCCGGCATCCCGGTGTTCGGCCCCTCCGGGGAGGCCGCCCGCATCGAGGGGTCCAAGGCCTTCGCCAAGGACGTCATGGCGGCGGCCGGGGTGCCGACCGCCCGCTCCTACGTCTGTACCGGGGAGAAGGAGGTCGCCGAGGCCCTGGACGCCTTCGGCGCCCCCTACGTCGTCAAGGACGACGGTCTCGCCGCCGGCAAGGGCGTGGTCGTCACCTCCGACATCGAGGCCGCCAAGGCGCACGCCGCCGGCTGCGAGAGGGTCGTGATCGAGGAGTTCCTCGACGGACCCGAGGTGTCCCTCTTCGCCATCACCGACGGCGAGACGGTCGTACCGCTCCAGCCCGCCCAGGACTTCAAGCGCGCCCTGGACGGCGACGAGGGCCCCAACACCGGCGGCATGGGCGCGTACTCGCCGCTGCCGTGGGCCGACCCGAAGCTGGTCGACGAGGTGCTCCGGACCGTCCTCCAGCCGACGGTGGACGAGATGCGCCGCCGGGGCACGCCCTTCTCCGGGCTGCTCTACGCCGGCCTCGCGATCACCTCGCGCGGGGTCCGGGTCATCGAGTTCAACGCCCGCTTCGGCGACCCCGAGACCCAGGTCGTGCTGGCCCGCCTGAAGACCCCGCTGGCCGGCGTGCTGATGGCCGCCGCCACCGGGAACCTGGCCGACCTGGCGCCGCTGCGCTGGAGCGAGGACGCGGCCGTCACCGTCGTCGTCGCCTCGCACAACTACCCCGGCACCCCGCGCACCGGCGACCCGATCACCGGCCTGGACGCGGTGGCCGCCGAGGACGCCCCGCACGCGTACGTGCTGCACGCCGGTACGAGGCAGGAGGGCGACGCGGTCGTCAGCGCCGGCGGACGCGTGCTGTCCGTCACGGCCACCGGCGAGGACCTGGCCGAGGCGCGCGAGCGGGCCTACCGGGCGGTGGGCCGTATCCGCCTGGACGGTTCGCAGCACCGTACCGACATCGCGGCGAAGGCGGCGCAGTCCGCGGCCGGCTGAACCCCTGGCCTTCTGACCTGCCCGTATGCCCCTCAGGCCCCGGATCCACAATCCGGGGCCTGTTCTTTGCTGTCCGTCACCCAGCTCTGACCAAAGCCATTCCATCGAGTGAGCAATCGGCTATCCGGCTGACGGGGGGCGAAGCCCCAACTAGGGTGCCGCGCAAGCGTTCCGGCACTTGGCCCACCGGCATTGCGATGTCGGTGGCGGGTGCCACAGTGGGGGAGTGAGCAACACCAGGGCAGCACGCGAGCGGCGGGGAGGGGGCGAGGTCGGCACGTGACCGGAATGGGTGTGGAGGCGGGTGCGCAGGCCGCGCGCTCCCGGGCCCTCGCCGTGCTGCGGGTCCGGGGCCGGGCGCTGGGCGTGGCGGTGCTGCCGGCGGGCGCCGCGGTGATCCTGCTGACCGGCGCCGCCACCGGCCTTCTCGTCGGCCCGGGATGGGACGCCGCCCGCTGGGCGGTGGGCGTGTTCGCGGTGCTGGTGCTGCTGGCCGCGGCCGGGGTCGGCCTGGTCGTGGCCCGGGCCCGCCCCGCCACCAGCCCGACGGTGCCGATCCCGGAGGAGTCCGCCCCCGACCTGTACCGGATGGTGCGCGACCTGGCCGACCGCCTGGACGTCCCGGCCCCGTCGGCCATAGCGCTCACCCCGGACTGCGACAGCTGGCTGGAGGACCGGGCGCACTCGGCGCACGGCCCGCCGCCGCGCCCGGCACCCGGCTCGCCGGCGGGCCCGGCCCGTCCCCGGATCCCGACCCCGCCGGTCCTCGTCATCGGCTCGCCGTTCCTGTGGTGGATGCGCGTCGGCGAGCTGCGCGCGGTCCTCGCCCCGGTCATCGCGGGTACGGGGCCCTCGGCGCACCCGGACATAGCCGCCGCCCGCCGCTTCGTGCGCGGGCTGGACGCGGCCGTGGCCGTCGCCTCGGCACCGGGCCGCCGCCCGCCGGCCCGCGGGCTGTGCGCGGCCGTCGGCTGGGTGGCCCGGCTGCTGCTGCGCGGCTGCCGGGAACACGCGATGCAGATGGAGCGCGGGGTCGCGGCGGCGGCGGCCGAGCGCGCCCAGGCGGTCGACTACGGCCTGCGGATCGTCGCCCAGGAGCAGGTCGGGCTGGCCTACGCCGGCTGGGACCGGCTGCTGACCAGGGTCGCGCTGCCCGCCTGGCGCATGGGCCGGTGGCCGTCCCGGCTGGACGCGGGCGTGGTCGCGGCGCTCACCGAGCTGTCCCGCCGCGACCGGCTGGCCGAGGGCTTCGCCTCCCGGCTCGGCGAGCGGCCGGCCTGCGATCTGCTGGAGGAGCCCGGCGTGGTGGACGAGGCCGCGTCCCTGCTCGCCGCCCGGCTCTTCCACGGCGGCCCCGCGAAGCCCTGTTCCGACTGGGCGCCGGTGGACTGGCAGGCGTATCCGGAGGAGGTCGTGGACCGCACCTGGCGCGTCGACGCGGCCCGACTCCACCGGGCCCTGGACGCGCTGGGCGTCCGCGCCTCCCACCACCCCGGCACCCCCGAACCGGGCGGCCCCACCCTGGCCCGGGTCCTGGACCACCTCACCACCGACGACACCGCCCCGGCCCGGCCCGCCGCCCACCGGCCCGACCCCGAGCCCCCCGCGTGGGCCTGGCAGGCCTCACAGGCCGCCCACGTCGATCCCGCGCCCCGACCGGCCACCGACGAGCCCCCCGCCCAGGGCACCACCACGGACGAGCCCCCTGCCCAGGGCACCACCACCGACGAGCCCGGTGACCCCGCCCCGCCCCCCGCCGCCGAGCCCCCCGCCCACCCCATCTCCCGAGCCGCAGACGCCGGCGGGTACTCCCCGCAGGGGCCACCCGCGTCCGGCGACGTCCCTCGCTCGGGTGGTCTGGGTGGGCGCGACGTTGACGCCGACGGCGAGGCCGAGGCGGAGCCCGGCACCGCCCGCAGCGTCGCCCTGGCCGCCCGGATCACCGCCGAGCTGGCCCGCGAGGAGGCCGGCGCCCAGCGGGCCCGCGACGGCGCCGCGACGGCCCACCAGGGCCCCGACAGCGTGGCGTGGGCCCCCGGTGACCACGGCCTGCCCCTCTTCCCGCTCCAGCCCCACCGCACCGCCCGTGAGCTGCTCGCCGACCACGTCACGGCGATGGTGTGCTGCGCGGCCGTCGACACCGCGGGCGCGGTCCCCGCCCTGGACTGGCTGGACGGCCCCTCCCTGCTGCTGGGCGGCGAACGGGCCGCCGATCTCGCGCCCAAGGTGCTCACCCTGATCGAGGACGGGGACCCGGGCCCGCTGCGCGACTGGCTGACCGCCTTCGGCATACGCCCCGAGAAGCCCGTACGGCTCGTATGACGCCGCGGCGAAGGCCGTAGCCGCGCATCCAGGCAGCCGTCGCCGGCCCGATCCCGGGGCCCGTCGCCCTACCCGCGCCGGCCGTTCCCGTAACGGAAAGGCGACTTCCACTTCAGGACAATTCGCAACGAGTAGTGACCGGCCCCGTGCGTAATGTGATGTGCTGGGACCGACCACGCCTTTGGCAAAGGCGCGCGACATACGACAGCGCGGCCGGACACGGCGGAGCACACCGCACAGCGAGCCCAGACACGGGGGGATGAGGGAGGGGAGCGACCATGGCCTCGGACCGCATTCGCCGCTGGGAGTCCGGAGCACTCGCGCATGGCGTCACGGATCCCTTCGGCCAGGGCCCGGTGCCCTGGCTGCGCGGCAGTGAGCCGTACATCGACGACTTCGGCAAGGTGATGCCCTGGTACGTCGACGGCTGCCCGCAGCAGCTCGCCGAGGGCACCCGTGCCCCCGCCCCGCGCGCGAGCACCGCCGGCCCCCGCTCCGCCGACGACGTGCACCGCCAGATCAAGGGCTTCACCTCCACCGGCGCCGTCGCGCCCGGCGAGGCGATCGACTTCCACATCACGGTCGACCCGCCGCAGGAGTTCGTCGTGGACATCTACCGCATCGGCCACTACGGCGGCGACGGCGCGGCGAAGATCACCACCAGCCCCCGCCTGTCCGGCATCGTCCAGCCCCCGCCGCTGGCCGCCGACCGCACGGTCTCCTGCCACCACTGGTGGCTGTCCTGGCGCCTCCAGGTGCCCTCCTACTGGAGCATCGGCGCCTATGTGGCCGTCCTGACCACCGCCGACGGCTACCGCTCCCACGTGCCCTTCACGGTCCGCGACGGCCACCCCGCCGACCTGCTCCTGCTGCTGCCCGACGTCACCTGGCAGGCATACAACCTCTACCCGGAGGACGGCCGCACCGGCGCCAGCCTCTACCACGCCTGGGGCGAGGACGGCCGTCTCCTCGGCGAGGCCGACGCCGCCACCACGGTCTCCTTCGACCGGCCGTACGCGGGCGCGGGCCTGCCCCTGCACGTCGGCCACGCCTACGACTTCATCCGCTGGGCCGAGCGCTACGGCTACGACCTCGCCTACGCCGACGCCCGTGATCTGCACGCCGGCCGGATCGACCCCACCCGCTACCGGGGCCTGGTCTTCCCGGGCCACGACGAGTACTGGTCGGTGCCGATGCGCCGGGCCGTCGAGGACGCCCGGGACCGGGGCACCTCGCTGGTCTTCCTCTCCGCCAACACCATGTACTGGCAGGTCGAGCTGGCGCCGTCCCCGTCCGGTGTCCCCGACCGGCTGCTGACCTGCCGCAAGCGCAAGGGCCCGGGACGCCCGGTGCTCTGGCGCGAGATCGACCGGCCGGAACAGGAAGTGGTCGGCATCCAGTACGCGGGCCGGGTGCCCGAGCCGCACCCGCTGATCGTCCGCAACGGCGGCCACTGGCTGTGGGAGGCGACCGGCGCGCACGAGGGCGACGAGATCAAGGGCCTGGTCGCCGGCGAGGCGGACCGCTACTTCCCGCGCACCGCGCTGCCCGAGCACGACGAGCGCATCCTGCTCGCCCACTCCCCCTACACCGACGCCGACGGCGTCCGGCGCCACCAGGAGACGTCCCTCTACCGCGCCCCCTCCGGCGCCTGGGTGTTCGCCTCCGGGACCTTCGCCTGGTCCCCGGCCCTGGACCGCCCCGGCCACGTGGACACCCGGATCCAGCGCGCCACGGCGAACCTGCTGGACCGCATCTGCAAACGCGACTGACCCCCGGGCGCGCCCGATCGGCGCCGTACGGGAGAATCGGGGCATTGGACAGAGCCACGGGGAGGAACCGTGTCCGGATTCGTAGAAAAGCCCGAGCCCGCCGAGGTTCCGGGGCTGGTGCACCTGCACACCGGAAAGGTGCGCGATCTGTACCAGAACGAGGCGGGCGACCTCGTGATGGTCGCCAGCGACCGCATCTCCGCCTACGACTGGGTGCTGCCCACCGAGATCCCCGACAAGGGCCGCGTGCTCACCCAGCTCTCCCTGTGGTGGTTCGACCAGCTCCGCGACCTCGCCGTGAACCACGTCGTCGGCACCGAGGTGCCCGAGGGTGCCCCGGCCGACTGGGCGGGCCGGACGCTGGTGTGCAAGTCCCTGAGGATGGTCCCGGTGGAGTGCGTGGCCCGGGGCTACCTCACCGGCTCCGGCCTCGCCGAGTACCGGGAGTCCCGTACGGTCTGCGGCCTCGCCCTCCCCGAAGGCCTCGTCGACGGCTCCGAGCTGCCCGCCCCGATCTTCACCCCGGCCGCCAAGGCCGAGGTCGGCGAGCACGACGAGAACGTCTCCTACGAGGAGGTGGCCCGCCAGGTCGGCGCGGAGACCGCCGCCCAGCTGCGCCAGGCCACGCTCGCCGTGTACTCGCGGGCCCGGGACATCGCCCGCGACCGGGGGATCATCCTGGCCGACACCAAGTTCGAGTTCGGCTTCGACGGCGACACGCTCGTCCTCGCCGACGAGGTCCTCACCCCGGACTCCTCCCGCTTCTGGCCGGCCGACACCTGGCAGCCGGGCCGCGCCCAGCCGTCGTACGACAAGCAGTTCGTGCGCGACTGGCTGACCTCGCCGGCGTCCGGCTGGGACCGCCGCGGCGAGCAGCCCCCGCCGCCGCTGCCCGAGGAGGTCGTGGCCGCGACCCGGCAGAAGTACGTGGAGGCGTACGAGCGGCTGACCGGCACCGGCTGGTCCTAGCCCGGAGACCCCCGGCGAGAGCCGGGGGGCACGCGAAAAGCCCCCGGCGGGAACCGGGGGCTTCCTCATGGAGCGGACGACGAGGCTCGAACTCGCGACCTCAACCTTGGCAAGGTTGCGCTCTACCAACTGAGCTACGTCCGCGTTGCGCCGTGGCGCGAGAGCAACTATACCCAACCTCGCTCCCGTGCGAGACGCACCGCCGCATGACGGTTCTCGACGCCGAGCTTGGTGACGGCCGAGGAGAGGTAGTTCCGCACGGTGCCCGGGGACAGCGCGGCCCGCTCGGCGATCTCCGCGACCGGCGCCCCGTCGGCGGCCAGCTCCAGCACCTCGGCCTCCCGCGCGGTCAGCGGCGAGTCCCCGGCGGAGATCGCGTCGGCGGCCAACTCCGGGTCGACGTACCGGTTTCCCGCGTGCACGGTCCGGATGATCTCGGCGAGCCGCTGAGCGCTGACGGTCTTCGGGACGAACCCGCGCACCCCGGCCGCGAGGGCCCGTTTCAGATGCCCGGGGCGGCCGTGGCCGGTGACGATCAGCACCCGGCAGCCGGGCAGTTCGGCGCGCAGGGATGTGGCGACCTTCACACCGTCGGCGCCCGGCATCTGCAGGTCCAGGACGGCGACGTCGGGCGCGTGCGCCCGCGCCATGGCCAGCGCCTCGGGCCCGCTCGCCGCCTCCGCGACCACCAGCAGGTCGTCCTCCAGGGACAGCAGCGCGGCCAGGGCGCCCCGGATCAGATGCTCGTCGTCGGCCAGCAACAGCCGTACCGGTGCGCTCACGAGGTGACTCCTCTCACAGTGGTCAGGGGTACGTCCGCGACCAGCCGGAACCGGTCCCGGCCGGCGCCGGTGTGGCCCGCCTCCAAGGTCCCGCCCACGGCGGCCAGCCGTTCCCGCAGCCCGGCCAGCCCCGAACCGCCGCCCCCGCTCAAGCCGGCCGTCGCGGCGCCGTCGTTCTCCACCGTCAGCACCGCCCGCCCCTCATGCACCGTCAGTCCCACCTGACACCGGCCGGGGTCTCCGTGCCGCAGCACGTTGGTCGTCGCCTCGCGCACCACCCAGCCGAGCGCGGACTGCACCTCGGCGGGCAGTCCGACGGTCTCCGCGCGGACCTCGCAGTCGATCCCGGCCGCCGTCAGCACGCCCTGGGCCCCGGCGAGTTCGGAACCGAGGTCGGCCTCCCGGTAGCCGCGTACGACGGCCCGCACCTCCCGCTGGGACTCCTGCGCGATCCGCTGCACCTCGATCATCTGCTCCACCGCCTCCGGTCGCCCGCGCCGGGCCAGTTGGACGGCCAGCTCGCTCTTGAGGGAGATCACCGACAGGTTCCGGCCCAGCACGTCGTGCAGGTCCCGGCCGAACCGCAGCCGCTCCTCGGCCACGGCGAGCCGGGCCTCAACCTCACGGGCGCGCTCCGCCTCCCACAGCACGGACAGCGTCCAGGCCCCGCACCGGCAGGCCAGCAGCGCGAACACCGCCATGAAGGCGGTGATCAGAGCGGTCCCGAGCAGCCCGGCGGCGGACCGGTCGGCGAGTCCGAGGGCGGCCATGAGCAGCACCGAGAGCACGGCCGCCCCGCGCAGGAAGTCCCGTACCGGCACGGTGAGGCCGTACAGCAGCGCGAACGGCAGCAGGATGGCGCCCAACGCGAGCCGGAGCGTCGCCCCGTCGGTCGCGGGTGCCGCGGTGAGGGCCACGATCAGCGCCACGGCGAGGCCCAGCAGGACGGCCGGGACGCGGTGGGCCCCGGCCGGCAGCCGGGCGCGTCCCAGGTAGTGGTCGAGCGCGGGCCGGGTGAGCCGGTTCGCGGCGGCGCACTGCAGGACGGCCACCAGGATCAGCGGGATGCCGAGGAGGAGTTCCGCGGGCCGGTGGCGGACGAGCCCGGCGGACAGCGGCAGCGCCAGCCAGCTCAGGACGAAGAACCAGGTGGTGACGTACCAGCTCACCACCGTGTACAGCTCGACCCGGTCGGCCTTGCCGCGTTCCCGCCAGTGCCGCTGCTGCCACCGCCGTATCGGCCCCACCACGCGCACCCCCCGTTTCTCAGCGCCGGGGCTCCCACCGGAACCACCGCCGTACCGCGACCACCGCCACCACGGTCCAGGCCAGCGCCGTCGCGAGCGCGCCCAGTGCCTCGTAGGCGCTCAACTGGCCGGTCCAGCCGCCCCGGACGAGCCGGATGGCGGGCGACAGCGGCAACAGTTCGCAGACGGAGGCGAGCCGGCCCGGCATGACCTCGGTGGGGACCATGATCCCCGAGCCGGTCATCGAGCCGAACACCACGGGCAGCGCGGTGACCTGACCGCTCTCCACGGACCGGGTGACGGACGCGGTGAGCGCGGCCAGCGCGGCGCTCAGCACCAGCCCGGCCACCAGCCCGAGCAGGGTCAGGTACGGCGCCCTGGGTGCCCCGGCGTCCAGCAGGGCCGCGCACCCGGCGCACAGCACCAGCGCCTGTGCCAGGCCGACGGTCATGGCCGGCAGGGCGGTGCCGGCGAGGATCTCGGCGTCGGTCGCCTCGCCGGTGCGCAGCCGCTTCAGGACCAGCTCCTCGCGGCGGGCCACATAGGCGTTGACGAGCGCGCTGTAGACGGCGAAGAGGAACGAGAAGCCGATCCCGGCGGTGAGCATGGCGGAGCCGACGCTGATGCCCTGCTCGTCCAGGTCCACGTGGTCCAGGACCGGCCGCATGCTGAACGGCAGCGCCAGCGGCACGGCTAGCGCGGTGAACACGACCCCGCGGTTGCGGCCGAGGAGGGTCAGCTCGGCCCGGGCCAGTGCCCGCAGCCGTCGCATGGCGGGCGCGGTGAGGATCGTGCTCATGCCGCCACCGCCTCCTGCCGCTCCCGGGCGATCCCGAGGAAGGCCTCCTCCAGCGAGGCCGAGCGCACGTCCAGCGCGCCCAGTTCGACACCGGCCCGCTCGGCCCAGGTCAGTACGGCGGTGGCGGTCCGCTGGAGTTCACGGGTGCGCAGCCGGACGGTCCGGCCGTCGTACTCGTGGTCGCAGACGCCGAGGGCGGCCAGGGGAGGCAGATCGCCGGGGAAGTAGCCCGGGGGCAGTTCGAAGGACATGCGGGAGGGGCGGCCGGCGGTGACCTCGGCGGGTGTCCCGGAGGCGGCGATCCGGCCCTCGTGCAGGATGGCGAGCCGGTCGGCCAGGTCCTCGGCCTCCTCCAGGTAGTGCGTGGTGAGCAGCACGGTGGTGCCCTGGTCGCGCAGTTCGCGCACCAACGCCCAGGTGTCCCGGCGGCCCTCGGCGTCCAGTCCGGTGGTCGGCTCGTCGAGGAAGAGCACCTCCGGGTCGCCGAGCAGGGCGAGCGCCAGGTCGAGGCGCCGGCGTTCCCCGCCGGAGAGCTGCTTGACCCGTACGCCGTGCTTGTCCGCGAGCCCCACCCGGGCCAGCACCTCGGCCTCCGGCCGGGCCCCGGTGGTGCAGCCGGCCCACATCCGGGCGGTCTCCGCGACGGTCAGTTCGGCGGGGAAGCCGCCTTCCTGGAGCATCACTCCGGTGCGGGGCCGTACGGCGGCCCGCTCGCGGTGGGGGTCGTGGCCGAGGATCCGGATCCGGCCGCCGGCGGGTGCGGCCAGCCCCTCCAGCAGTTCGACCGTCGAGGTCTTCCCGGCGCCGTTGGTGCCCAGCAGGGCGAAGATCTCCCCGCGCGCCACGGAGAAGCTGATTCCGCGTACGGCCTCGAACCCGCCCCCGTAGACACGCCTGAGGCCGGTGACCTCGATCACGTGCTCGTGTCCGTTGATGTCCATGACATCAGCGTCCCCGGGACGCGTACCCGTCGGCAGTGCGCGATGTCATCCCCGCACATGACACATGTCAGAACCGGGGCCGGAGAACGAAAAGACCCCGGTCCAGTGGACCGGGGTCTCATTCCCGAGCGGACGACGAGGCTCGAACTCGCGACCTCAACCTTGGCAAGGTTGCGCTCTACCAACTGAGCTACGTCCGCACTGCCTCCGATCGGCTTTCACCGATCGGTGCGAACACCAGCCTACCTGATCCACATCAGTGGTCGTGTCGGCGGTGCAGAGCGGGTGACAGGAATTGCACACTGCGCCTTCCCCCTGGAAGGGGGATGTTCTGCTACTGAACTACACCCGCGTGTCCTCGGGATCCGGCCTGTCGGCCTCGCCCCTCGGCGTGTCCCAGACATTAGCCGATCAGCGGGGGGGTAGCGCAAGTCGGCTCCCTCCCGGGCCCGCCATGCCCCAAGTGCACGGCTCCCAGGGCCCCCTGACGGGCCCTGGGAGCCGCCCCTTCGCGGGCTCACTGCGCGGCGGTGAACGCCTCGTAGACCTTCTTCGGGATGCGTCCCCGGGCCGGGACGTCCATCTTGTTGGCCTGGGCCCAGGCGCGGACGGCGGCCGGGTCGGGGGCGACCTCCGTCTGCTTGTACGCCTTGCCGGAGCGCGACCGCTTGCGGCCGGCCTCGACGTACGGCGCGAGCGCCTTGCGCAGTTTCTTGGCGTTGGTTTCGTTCAGGTCGATCTCGTACGACTTGCCGTCGAGTCCGAAGGCGATCGTTTCCGCCGCTTCCGAGCCGTCGATGTCGTCAAAGAGAGTGACCACGACCTTTTGCGCCACGAATATCGGTCCCTTCGTGCGGCACGTCGTTACAGCTCAACGCCGACGACGTGCCGAGTATCGGCTATTGCCAATTCATTTGTACAGTGCCCGGCAATGAAATGTGAAGCCCGACTAAATCCGTCCGCGTGTCCGGGCGCAATAGGGGCGGGCGGGCGGACTGTGGAACTTTCCCAGAACTTTTCGCGGATACGTGGCTTCGACACCCGATCGTGATGCGCCTCACGTACTTTCCTCCAACTCTACCCGCGTAGAAATTTTGTGCGGGTAGTCTGAAGGAACCTGCTCAGCACCACACACCGGGAGTGCCAGTGGCACGCGTCGTAGTCGACGTCATGCTCAAGCCGGAGATCCTCGACCCCCAGGGCCAGGCGGTCCAGCGTGCGCTGCCCCGCCTGGGATTCGAAGGGATCTCGGACGTACGTCAGGGAAAGCGTTTCGAACTGGAAGTTGACGGGCCCCTCGACGAGGCCGCCCTCGCCCGCATCCGCGATCTTGCGGAATCCTTCCTCGCCAACACCGTGATCGAGGACTTCACGGTCCGCGTCGACGAAGTCGCGGAGGCGGCCAAGTGACCGCTCGTATTGGCGTCGTCACTTTCCCGGGCAGCCTGGACGACCGGGACACCCGGCGCGCGATCCGCCTCGCGGGCGCCGAGCCGGTCGCCCTGTGGCACAAGGACAAGGACCTCAAGCAGGTCGACGCCGTGGTCCTGCCCGGCGGCTTCTCCTACGGCGACTACCTGCGGGCCGGTGCCATCTCCCGGTTCTCGCCGGTGATGGACGCCGTGACCGAGCAGGCGAGGGCCGGGCTGCCGGTCCTCGGTATCTGCAACGGCTTCCAGGTCCTCACCGAGGCCCACCTCCTCCCGGGCGCGATGCTCGGCAACGACCACCTCCACTTCATCTGCCGCGACCAGAAGCTGCGGGTGGAGAACGCGGGGACGGCCTGGACCGGCGACTACCGCGCCGGGCAGGAGATCCACATCCCGCTGAAGAACATGGACGGCCGGTACGTCGCCGACGAGTACACGCTCGACAAGCTGGAGGCGGAGGGCCGGGTCGTCTTCCGGTACCTCGACTTCAATCCGAACGGCTCGCTGCGGGACATCGCCGGCATCACCAACGAGGCCGGGAACGTCGTCGGCCTCATGCCGCACCCCGAGCACGCCGTCGAGCCGCTGATCGGTACCGGCCGTACCGACGGGCTCCCGTTCTTCACCTCGATCCTCAAGAAGCTGGTGGGCGCATGAGCCGGACGCCTCTGGACACGGTCGAGCACGCGGCCGCGACCCCCGACGTCGAGCTGCCCTGGGCCGAACTCGGCCTGAAGAAGGACGAGTACGAGCGGGTGGTGGAGATCCTCGGCCGCCGCCCGACCGGCGCCGAACTCGCCATGTACTCGGTCATGTGGTCCGAGCACTGCTCGTACAAGTCCTCCAAGGTCCATCTGCGCCAGTTCGGCGAGAAGGCGCCCGAGTCGGACGCGCTGCTCGTCGGCATCGGCGAGAACGCGGGCGTGGTCGACGTCGGCCAGGGCTACGCCGTGACCTTCAAGGTCGAGTCGCACAACCACCCGTCGTACGTCGAGCCCTACCAGGGCGCGGCCACCGGTGTCGGCGGCATCGTCCGCGACATCATCGCGATGGGCGCCCGCCCGGTCGCGGTCGTGGACCCGCTGCGGTTCGGCGCGGCCGACCACCCCGACACCAAGCGCGTCCTGCCGGGCGTGGTCGCGGGCATCGGCGGCTACGGCAACTGCCTGGGCCTGCCCAACATCGGCGGCGAGGTCGTCTTCGACGCCTGCTACCAGGGCAACCCGCTGGTCAACGCTGGTGCCATCGGTGTGATGCGGCACGAGGACATCCACCTCGCCAAGGCCTCCGGCGCGGGCAACAAGGTCATCCTCTACGGCGCCCGGACCGGCGGCGACGGCATCGGCGGCGCGTCGATCCTGGCGAGCGAGACCTTCGACGACGCCAAGCCGAGCAAGCGCCCCGCCGTCCAGGTCGGCGACCCCTTCCAGGAGAAGCTCCTCATCGAGTGCACCCTGGAGGCGTTCCGGGAGAAGCTGGTCGTCGGCATCCAGGACCTCGGTGCGGCCGGCCTGTCCTGCGCGACGAGCGAGCTGGCGTCCAACGGCTCCGGCGGCATGCGCGTGACGCTGGACGACGTGCCGCTGCGCGACTCGACCCTGTCTCCCGAGGAAATCCTCATGAGCGAGTCGCAGGAGCGCATGTGCGCGGTCGTGGAGCCGGACAAGGTCGACCGCTTCCTGGAGATCTGCGAGAAGTGGGACGTCATCGCCACCGTCATCGGTGAGGTGACCGACGGCGACCGGCTGGAGATCTTCTGGCACGGCGAGAAGATCGTGGACGTCGACCCGCGCACGGTCGCGCACGACGGCCCGGTCTACGAACGCCCGTACGCCCGCCCCGACTGGCAGGACGCCCTCCAGGCGGACGACGCGAACAAGCTGCCCCGCCCGGAGACGGGCGAGGAGCTGAAGGACCAGGTCCTGAAGCTGGTGGCGTCGCCGAACCAGGCGTCGAAGAAGTGGGTCACGCAGCAGTACGACCACTTCGTGCAGGGCAACACCGTGCTGGCGCAGCCGGAGGACTCCGGCATGATCCGTATCGACGCCGAGACCGGTCTCGGCGTCGCCATCGCGACGGACGGCAACGGCCGGTACGCCAAGCTCGACCCGTACACGGGCGCGCAGCTGGCCCTCGCCGAGGCCTACCGGAACGTGGCCACCACGGGCGCCAGGCCGCTGGCGGTCTCCGACTGCCTGAACTTCGGCTCGCCCGAGGACCCGGCGGTGATGTGGCAGTTCGCGGAGGCGGTACGCGGTCTGGCCGACGGATGTCAGCAGCTCGGCACACCCGTGACCGGCGGCAACGTCTCGCTCTACAACCAGACCGGCGAGGCGGCGATCCACCCGACCCCGGTCGTGGCCGTCCTCGGCGTGATCGACGACGTGGCCCGCCGCACCCCGGTCGCCTTCCAGGAGGAGGGCCAGCTGATCTACCTCCTCGGCGACACCCGCGAGGAGTTCGGCGGCTCGGCCTGGTCCCAGGTGGTCCACGACCACCTCGGCGGTCTGCCCCCGGCGGTGGACCTGGAGCGGGAGCGGCTGCTGGCCGAGATCCTGATCTCCGCCTCCCGCGACGGCATGATCGACTCCGCGCACGACCTGTCCGACGGCGGTCTGATCCAGGCGGTCGTGGAGTCGGCGCTGCTCGGCGGCCTCGGCGCCCGCCTGGTCGTCCCCGACGGCCTGGACGCCTTCACCTTCCTCCTGTCGGAGTCGGCCGGCCGCGCCATCGTCGCCGTCCCGCGCTCGGAGGAGCTCCGCTTCACCGACATGTGCGGCGCGCGGGGCCTGCCGGCCACCCGCGTCGGCGTGGTGGACGGGGACACGGTGGAGATCCAGGGCGAGTTCGCCCTCACCCTGGACGAACTCCGCAAGGCCCACGAGGAGACGATCCCGGCGCTGCTGGCGTAGCCGGCGACCGGCTCGGGACCACGTTCCGTACGGCGAGGAAGCCCGCGCCCGGAAACACGACCACGTTTCCGCGCGCGGGCTTTCCCGGTCCCGGGTCCCCTGCCTCCCTCCGGCCCCCGGCCGCGCGTCCGCATAGGCTCGGTCCATGCCAACAGCCAGGAAGCGTCCGCGTAGTTACGACCCCGCCAAGACCCGGGCCGCCGTCCTCGCCCAGTTCGGGAACGTGCGCCAGGCCGTGCGCGGGCTGGACGAGGAGCGGCTCGGGCTGCCCACCCGGCTCGGGGAGTGGACCGTGCGGGAACTGGTCGCGCACATCGGCATGGCCGTCACCGCCGTGCTGCGGGCCGCCGCCCGCCCGGCGCCGCCGAAGCGGGACGTCCAGGTGGTCGACTGGACCTTCGCCACGTCGGCCGACTCGGCCGCCATCGCCGACTTCACGCGCCGGCTCGCCGCCAACCGCCCGGACCTCGGCGCCTACCTCGCCGAGGCCGAGGACGGCCTGCGCGCCCTGCTGGCCGAGCACCCCGCCGGCCGGCTGCTGGAGACCAGCGCGGGCGCCATGCCGCTGGACGACTACCTCGTCACCCGTACCGTCGAACTCGTCGTCCACACCGACGACCTGAACGCCGCCGTCCCGGACCTCGCCGTGCCCTACGACCGGCAGGCCCTGGCCGCCGCCACCCGGCTGCTCACCGACGCGCTGGCCGTCAAGGCGCCCGGCGGCTCCACCGAGGTGCGCGTGCCGCCGTACGCCGTCGTGCAGTGCGTGGAAGGGCCCCGGCACACCCGCGGCACCCCGCCCAACGTCGTGGAGACCGACCCGCTGACCTGGGTCCGGCTCGCCACCGGCCGTCTGTCCTGGGCGGACGCCGTGGCCGGCGCGAAGGTCAGCGCCGGCGGGGAGCGGGCCGACCTGGGCGGGCTGCTGCCGCTGCTGGGGTAGCGGAACCGGCGGCCCTGCGGATGCGTCGAAACGGCATGAAACGGTACGAGCGATGGCTTGGTGTGGCAGCCGTTCCCCTGATGGTGGCCTGTGCCGCCGGGAAGGCGGACAGTGGTGCCATGAGCGCGCGCGAACCGGTGACCGGGGTGCAGTGGCGGGTCGAGCGGGTCACCGTCGGCGGTGACGACCTCGCCGCTCCCGCCTCCGGCTCCCCGCACCTGCGGATCGGCGCCGACGGCAGCGCGGCCGGGAACCTCGGCTGCAACCGGTTCAGCGCCCCTGTGGGCGTGCGGGGGGACCGGATCACCTTCGGGGCGCTGCGCACCACCAAGATGGCCTGTGACCCCGCCCGGATGAGTTTCGAGCGGGCGCTCGCCCGGGCGCTCGACGGCCAGACGCTCACCGGTGCGCCCGAGCACGGCAAGCTCATCCTCACCAGCGGTCACGGGGACCGCGTGCACCTCACCCGTGACGCCCCCGAATGATGTGCGACACCTCACTCATCGCGGCGGCGAATCGTTCACAATCGTCTGACAGCGGCCCGGCCCGAAAACGGCCGGCTCGTCAGGACACGCGCGATGACCTGCGTAAACGCGAAAACCACCAAGGTGATCGGGGTGGCCCTGCCGGTGAAGGGCACGTATCCCCAATTCGGACCAGTGGACGACCTCGCCTACACTCGGTGGCGTGCCACGTGGTGACGGTCGACTCAATCACGATCTGCTTCCCGGCGAAAAGGGCCCCCAGGACGCTTGCGGCGTCTTCGGCGTCTGGGCTCCGGGTGAAGAGGTCGCAAAGCTCACGTACTTCGGGCTCTACGCCCTCCAGCACCGGGGTCAGGAATCCGCGGGAATCGCGGTCAGCAACGGCTCCCAGATCCTCGTCTTCAAGGACATGGGCCTGGTCTCCCAGGTCTTCGACGAAACCTCGCTCGGTTCGCTCCAGGGTCACATCGCGGTCGGACACGCCCGCTACTCGACCACCGGCGCCTCCGTGTGGGAGAACGCCCAGCCGACGTTCCGCGCCACCGCGCACGGCTCGATCGCGCTCGGCCACAACGGCAACCTGGTCAACACGGCGCAGCTCGCCGAGATGGTCGCCGCCCTGCCCAACGACAACAACAGCCGCTCCACCCGGGTCGCGGCCACCAACGACACCGACCTGCTGACGGCCCTGCTGGCCGCCCAGGTCGACGAGGACGGCAAGCCGCTCACCGTCGAGGAGGCCGCGCACGCGGTGCTCCCGAAGGCGCGGGGTGCCTTCTCGCTCGTCTTCATGGACGAGCACACCCTCTACGCCGCCCGCGACCCGCAGGGCATCCGCCCGCTGGTCCTCGGCCGCCTGGAGCGCGGCTGGGTGGTCGCCTCCGAGACCGCGGCGCTGGACATCACCGGTGCCAGCTTCGTGCGAGAGATCGAGCCGGGCGAGTTCGTCGCCATCGACGAGAACGGCCTGCGCAGCTCGCGATTCGCGGAAGCGAAGCCCAAGGGCTGTGTCTTCGAGTATGTGTACCTGGCCCGTCCGGACACCGACATCGCCGGCCGCAACGTGTACCTCTCCCGCGTGGAGATGGGCCGCCGGCTGGCCAAGGAAGCCCCGGTCGAGGCCGACCTGGTCATAGCGACGCCGGAGTCCGGCACCCCGGCCGCCATCGGCTACGCGGAGGCCTCCGGCATCCCCTTCGGCGCCGGACTGGTCAAGAACGCCTACGTCGGCCGGACCTTCATCCAGCCCTCGCAGACCATCCGCCAGCTGGGCATCCGGCTGAAGCTGAACCCGCTCAAGGAAGTCATCAAGGGCAAGCGCCTGGTCGTCGTGGACGACTCGATCGTGCGCGGCAACACCCAGCGCGCCCTGGTGCGCATGCTCCGCGAGGCCGGCGCCGCCGAGGTGCACATCCGGATCTCCTCGCCGCCCGTGAAGTGGCCCTGCTTCTTCGGCATCGACTTCGCCACTCGCGCGGAACTGATCGCCAACGGCATGAGCATCGAGGAGATCGGCACCAGCCTCGGCGCCGACTCCCTCGCCTACATCTCCCTCGACGGCATGATCGAGGCGACCACGATCGCCAAGCCGAACCTGTGCCGCGCCTGCTTCGACGGCGAGTACCCGATGGAGCTGCCGGACCCCGAGCTGCTCGGCAAGCAGCTGCTGGAGACCGAGCTGGCCGCCGGTCCCGCCGCCACGGCCGCGGCCGACGCGATCCGCCGCCCGTAACACCCCCCGCAGTACGACACGAAAGCTCTCACAGCCATGTCTGAGACAACTGGTGCCAGCTACGCAGCGGCGGGCGTCGACATCGAGGCGGGAGACCGCGCCGTCGAGCTCATGAAGGAGTGGGTGAAGAAGACCCGGCGCCCCGAGGTGCTGGGCGGCCTCGGCGGCTTCGCCGGGCTCTTCGACGCCTCCGCCCTCAAGCGCTACGAACGCCCCCTGCTGGCCTCCGCCACGGACGGCGTCGGCACGAAGGTCGACATCGCCCGCCGTATGGGCGTCTACGACACCATCGGCCACGACCTGGTCGCCATGGTCATGGACGACATCGTGGTGTGCGGTGCCGAGCCGCTGTTCATGACCGACTACATCTGCGTCGGCAAGGTCCACCCCGAGCGGGTCGCGGCCATCGTCAAGGGCATCGCGGAGGGCTGCGTGCTGGCCGGCTGCGCCCTGGTGGGCGGCGAGACGGCCGAACACCCGGGCCTGCTGGGCGAGGACGACTTCGACGTGGCCGGGGCCGGTACAGGCGTCGTGGAGGCCGACCGGCTGCTGGGCGCCGATCGCATCCGCACGGGGGACGCGGTGATCGCCATGGCGTCCTCCGGGCTTCACTCGAACGGGTACTCCCTGGTCCGCCACGTCCTGCTGGAGCGCGCCGGGCTGTCCCTGGAGTCGGAGATCGCGGAGCTCGGCCGGGGCCTCGGTGAGGAGCTGCTGGAGCCGACGAAGATCTACTCGCTGGACTGCCTGGCCCTGATCCGCACGGCCGAGGTGCACGCCTTCAGCCACATCACCGGCGGCGGTCTCGCGGCGAACCTGGCCCGGGTGATCCCGGACGGCCTGCACGCGGTGGTCGACCGCTCCACCTGGACCCCGGGCGCGATCTTCGACCTGGTCGGGAAGACCGGCGACGTGGAGCGCCTGGAGCTGGAGAAGACCCTCAACATGGGCGTCGGCATGATGGCGGTCGTCCCGCCGGAGTCGGCCGAGGTGGCCCTCGCGACCCTGGCGGACCGGGGCGTCGACGCCTGGGTGGCCGGCGAGATCACCGAGCGCGGCGAGAAGACGACGGGCGCCGAACTGGTCGGAGACTACGCGTAGGACCGGAACGCGGGGCCACGGCCCCGCGACGGCAGCACAAAACCCGGTCCGGTGCTACGGCCCCGGACCGGGAAAGTGCGGTAAAGCCCGCTGCAAGCGTTACGCGCCGCGACGGTGCTGCTGAGGACTGTCGTCCTCGTCGTCGTCGTCCTCATAGAGGTCGGCGTACCGTGCATACAGGTCGTCGTCGTGCTCATCGTCCTCGAATCGGTCGCCGTTCGGCGACTGGTTCGACGTCGATGCGCCCAGCTCCTCGGCCAGGCGTGAGAGGTCCGTCCCACCGCTGTTGTACTTCAGCTGGCGGGCGACCTTCGTCTGCTTGGCCTTGGCCCGGCCGCGCCCCATGGCTCGACCCCCTCAACGACGGGGCTCGACGGCCCCAGAGTCTGACACGCGTTCATGATCTGGAACGGACTCTCCATGGAGAGGCCGGTCCGTAGGGCTTCCACGGTACCTGAGCCCGCGCCCATACGGTACGTCGCCCGCGGTACGCGCGTGTGCCCAGGGCCTTCGAGGCGCCCCGTCCTCGCTGGTCAGTGGCGATTTTAACCACTTATCGGGGAACGACCCGCCGGGGGAAGTGAGAGTTCTCTCGAAGTTCCCGCCGACGGGTACCGCTCATGTGTGCGAAACGGCTAGCGCGCGGCGCGGTTCGCGCGGGCGTCGGCCATCCGCTGCTCGGCGATCCGGTCGGCCGCGGCGGCCGGCGGGATCCCGTCTTCCTTCGCACGTGCGAATATGGCCAGCGTGGTGTCGAAGATCTTCGACGCCTTCGCCTTGCACCGGTCGAAGTCGAACCCGTGCAGCTCGTCGGCCACCTGGATGACCCCGCCGGCGTTCACCACGTAGTCCGGCGCGTAGAGGATCCCGCGGTCGGCGAGGTCCTTCTCCACGCCCGGGTGGGCGAGCTGGTTGTTGGCCGCACCGCACACCACCTTGGCGGTGAGCACCGGCACGGTGAGGTCGTTCAGCGCGCCGCCGAGCGCGCAGGGGGCGTAGACGTCGAGGCCCTCCACCCGGATCAGCGCCTCGGTGTCGGCGACGGCCGTCACGCCCTCGGGGTGCTCGTCGAGGATGCGCCGGACGGCGTCGGCGCGCACGTCGGTGATCACGACCTCGGCGCCCTCGTCGCGCAGGTGCCGCACCAGGTGGTGGCCGACCTTGCCGACGCCGGCGATGCCGACCCTGCGGCCGCGCAGCGAGGGGTCGCCCCACAGGTGCTGGGCGGAGGCGCGCATGCCCTGGTAGACACCGAAGGCGGTGAGCACCGAGGAGTCGCCCGCCCCGCCGTTCTCGGGGGAGCGGCCGGTGGTCCAGCGGCACTCGCGGGCCACGACGTCCATGTCCGCGACGTAGGTGCCGACATCGCAGGCGGTGACGTAGCGGCCGCCGAGGGAGGCCACCATGCGCCCGTAGGCGAGCAGCAGTTCCTCGGTCTTGTCGCGCTCCGGGTCACCGATGATCACGGCCTTGCCGCCGCCGTGGTCCAGACCGGCCATGGCGTTCTTGTACGACATCCCGCGCGCGAGGTTCAGGGCGTCGGCGACGGCCTCGGCCTCGGTCGCGTACGGGTAGAAGCGCGTGCCGCCGAGGGCGGGGCCCAGGGCGGTGGAGTGGATGGCGATCACGGCCTTGAGGCCGCTGGCGCGGTCCTGGCAGAGCACGACCTGCTCATGGCCGCCCTGGTCCGAGTGGAACAGGGTGTGCAGGACATCGGCAGGCGCGCCGGTTACGTCGGTCACTGTGGTGACTCCTGTGTACTAGCGGCGAGTGGGGTCGGTCCCCGTACGGGTGGCGGGGAGCCGTGGCATGAGCGTAGAGCCTCGGCCCCGTCACCATCCGCTCAGTGTTCAGGATCACTCTCCCGGGCCCGCCGCGCACGCATGTCCGTGGCACGATTTGCAGTGGTTTCGAGCCGGGCCCGATGGGGAGGGAGCAGGCGTGCCCAAGGTGTCCTCCGTGGTCGTCCCCTATGCCGCCTACCTGCGTGTGTACGAGCCGCTGGGCGCCTTCCCGGAGCCGGAGCGCGGCCACTGGGCGCGCTACGCCCGCCGCCCCGACCGCCCCTCCTACCAGGACGAACTGCGGTGCTCCCTGGCGGACTTGGTGGCCACCCCGCCGATCGCGGTGCCGGTGCACGAGAGCGGTGACGCCTTCGTGCTGGAGGTCGACGGGGTCGTCTGCGTGTGCCCCTGGCGGACCCGGCTGCGCGGCTGGCAGGCCCTGGACGGGCTCGCGGCGGAACTGCCCCCGCCGGTGCTGGACGCGGTGCTGCCGCCGGTGGTGCGCCGGCAGGCGGCCCAGGACTACGAGCGCTGGCTCGCCCGCAACCCCGACGCCCGCCCGTGGATCCGCACGGCGACCTGGCAGGTGCCGCTGAACTGGTTCGTGCTGGTCGCGGACGAGGAGCGGCGGTACGACAAGGGGACCGCCGAGGTGCCCCCGGTGCTGCGCTACCGCACCCCGATGGTGCAGGCCCGGCGCCGGGTGGCACGGGCGCTGCGCACCCTGCGGGACACCGTCGAGGAGGGCCCGCTGGTGGACGGCGTGGTGGACGTCGGCCGCTGGCTGGAGGAGTTCCATCCGCGCTCGCTGGTGGAGCTGGACTACGGCGGGCTGGTGCACGTGCTGCCGGCGGGCCAGCTGGAGGACGACCACTCGGCGGCGGACGTGGCGGCCGGCATCGAGGCGCTGCGCCAGGGTGACGGGGCGGCCGCCGGGGAGGCGTACGGAAGGCTGGTGGAGCGCTGGCGGGCGGTCAGGGACCGGCGTTCCGCGAACTGAGTGGCGTGCGTCACAGTCAAACAGGCACCGGAAGACGTACGTTCTACCTCGCTTGGTCACCTGACGGGACGTTGGACACGATCTGGACTTTTGTCCCAAGGGTGATGGACCGCACTTACGAGGCCCTTGCCCTGGATGCCACCCCTCGTGCCAAAATAGGACAAGGAGTCCGGGGAGGGCTCCGTCCGTCCAACTGTGCTCCACTATGGCCGGAATCTCAGCATTGCACGCTTTGGGGGGTCCGGTGACTCCTGAACGCCACTGTGACTGATCGTCACAGTGGCGTGACTGTCCGCTATGGCATGGTCCATCGGCTTCCGTCGCTGATGAACACCTGGGAGGGCAATTCCATCGGTTTGGCCGACGCGGCTGGACAGATGGTGTAGTTGTAGTGCCGAGGACAAGCCGTTCGTCCTATAACCGACTCGACTCGCGTCCGCCATTTCGGGCAACGCGGGTCAAGGTGCAGAATTTAGAGGAAAGAACCGAGAAGGTTCGGTTCTCCCGAGGAGGCCGCTCATGACCGCTCGCACCCCTGATGCCGAGCCGCTGCTGACCCCCGCTGAGGTCGCCACCATGTTCCGCGTCGACCCCAAGACGGTCACGCGGTGGGCGAAGGCCGGCAAGCTCACGTCCATCCGCACGCTCGGTGGGCACCGCCGCTACCGCGAGGCGGAGGTCCGGGCGTTGCTGGCGGGCATCCCGCAGCAGCGCAGCGAGGCCTGAACAACCGCATAACCGGGCAAGGCGGACGGTCCCCCAATCGTCCGAGGCGCCCGAAACCCTAGCTCCAAGCGACGCGGGTCCTGCCCCAACAGGCCCCACGCCCAAGCCGAAGAGAACGCCGTAGGCACACGGCACAGGGTGCGTCGTCGATCGCGCTGGACTCCGCCGAGTCCAGCGCGATCTTTTTTGTGCGCGGACCGTGGGCGGGAGCGGCGCTTGTGAGCGTCCTTGTCGGACTCTGGGGAGGCCTGTCGGAACGGCTGTGTGCGAGCCCGGGGCCGGGTGCAATTGCACATATTAAATTGACCCGTTGTAGGGCGAGGGTAAGTTCCCCGGTTTCCCGAACTCGTGCGGTGACTCCCGTCACACTGCGGGGTGCTTGCTGCTCGCGGCCCGCATGGGTTAAAGGGAAGCGCCGGTTCCAGAGTCCCACGCCTGTACGGGTGTTGGGCCCGACGGGGTCACGCGCGGCGGCGGCCCTCGCCCTCGGCGGTCTCCCGCTCGCCCTCCTGGCTCCGCGAGCCGGCGGCCATCGCCAGCCGCAGCAGGTGGTGGCAGACGGGACAGTGGCGGGTGAGGTGCCGGTAGGACGAGGCGGCCGCCAGATGGGCTCTCAGAAGCGCTCGGGTCTCGTGCCTGACCGACGCCGCCATACGCCACCTCCAGGGGCCGCACAGGAGGAATGGGCCCTGCTCCCTGGGTACCGGCGGACGGTTCCGCCGTCAAGGCCGCGCGCCGACGGGCAAAACCAGAAGGGCCCCCTCGCGGGGGCCCTTCTCGGTGCGGTCCTGGCGGGATTTGCCGTGTCTGATCGCGGCTTCGCCGCGGGCGCGGCCTCCAGTGGGGGCCGGCCAGGAAATGAGCGAGGCCCGCCGTCCCTTGCGGAAGGCGGGCCTCGGAACTCTCTCGATGCGGTCCTGACGGGATTTGAACCCGCGGCCTCCACCTTGACAGGGTGGCGAGCACTCCAAACTGCTCCACAGGACCTTGCTCGCGGCGCTTGTTGGTGCGTTGCGCTGCGAGAAGGACTGTACAGGAGGGTGAGGGTCCCGGTCGAACTCACCCTCCGTACCGGGACGGCTACGGCGCCGCCGCGTCGATCGCCTTCACGATCCGCTTGTCCGAGACCGGGTACGCCGTGCCCAGCGCGTGGGCGAAATAGCTGACCCGCAGCTCCTCGATCATCCAGCGGATGTCCCGTACCTGCTGCGGCACCGGACGGCCCTGGGGAAGCTGTTCCAGCAGCCAGGCGTACTCGTCCTGCATCTCGTGCACCTTCTCCATGCGCGTGGTGTCCCGCTGCACGTTCGTCGGCATCTGCTGCAGGCGCCGGTCGGCGGCCACCAGATAGCGCATCAGATCGGGCAGGCGCCGTATGCCCGCCCAGGTGACGAAGCCGGGCTTCACGAGGGCGTCCAGCTGCTTGCGGACGTCCGTCAGGTTGGCGAGCAGCGCGGGGCTGCGCACGGCCTTCAGACGCCGCTCACAGGCCTGCCAGGCGGCCAGGACCTGCTGCACCTGGGCGACCGTGCGGACCGTGGTGTCCACGATCTCCGCGCGCACCTTGTCGTACAGCTTCCGGTACGACTCCTCGTCCCACACCGGTCCGCCGAAGTCCGCGATCAGCTTGTCCGCCGCCGCCATCGCGCAGTCGTCGAACAGGGCCTGGATGGAGCCGTGCGGATTCGCGGACAGGGCCAGCTTCTGCGGGTTCGTCAGCTTCTCGGACGCGAACTTCGCCGGGTTCACCGGGATGTTGCGCAGGATCAGCCGGCGGGTGCCCTTCCACATGGCCTCCGCCTGCTCCGCCTCGGTGTCGAAGAGCCGGACCGAGACCGTGTCGCCGTCGTCCACCAGCGCCGGGTACGCCCGCACCGGCTGGCCGGCCCGGCGCGTCTCGAAGACCCGGTTCAGCGTGCCGATCGTCCAGTCCGTGAGGCCCTTGCGCTCCAGGGACTCGCCGCCCTCCCGGGACGCGGTCGCCGCCGCGGCCTGCGACAGCGCCTTGCGAGCCTTCGGCTTCAGGCTGAGCTTGAGCGCTTCGAGGTCCTTGTCCTCGGCGAGCTTGCGGCGCCGCTCGTCGACGATCCGGAACGTGATCTTCAGATGGTCGGGGACCTTCGCCCAGTCGAAGTCGTCCGCCTCGAAGGGCACGCCGACCATCCGCTTCAGCTCGCGGGCCATGGTGACGGTCAGCGGCTCCTGGAGGGGTACCGCCCGCTCCAGGAACGCCTTGGCGTAGTTCGGCGCCGGTACGTAGTTGCGGCGGATCGGCTTGGGCAGCGAGCGGATCAGCTCCGTCACCACCTCCTCGCGCAGGCCCGGGATCTGCCAGTCGAAGCCCTCGTCCGTGACCTGGTTGAGGACCTGGAGCGGGATGTGCACCGTCACGCCGTCGGCGTCCGCGCCCGGCTCGAACTGGTAGGTGACCCGGAACTTCAGGTTGCCCTGGCGCCAGGTGTCCGGGTAGTCGGCCTTGGTGACCGCCTCCGCGGACTCCCGGATGAGCATCTCCCGCTCGAAGTCCAGGAAGTCGGGCTGCTCGTGCCGCTTGTGCTTCCACCAGGAGTCGAAGTGCGCGCCGGAGACGACGTGTTCGGGCACCCGCTGGTCGTAGAAGTCGAAGAGGGTGTCGTCGTCGACCACGATGTCCCGGCGGCGGGCGCGGTGTTCCAGCTCCTCGACCTCGCTGAGCAGCCTGCGGTTGTCGGCGAAGAACTTGTGGTGCGTGCGCCAGTCGCCCTCCACCAGCGCGTTGCGGATGAACAGCTCCCGGGAGACCTCGGGGTCGATCCGGCCGTAGTTCACCTTGCGCTGGGCGACGATCGGGACGCCGTACAGCGTGACCTTCTCGTAGGCCATCACGGCCGCCTGGTCCTTCTCCCAGTGCGGTTCGCTGTACGTGCGCTTCAGCAGGTGCCCGGCGAGGGGTTCGACCCACTCGGGCTCGATCTTCGCGTTGACCCGGGCCCAGAGCCTGGAGGTCTCCACCAGTTCGGCGGACATCACGAACTTCGGCTGCTTCCTGAACAGCGCCGAGCCCGGGAAGATCGCGAACTTGGCGTTGCGGGCGCCCAGGTACTCGTTCTTGTTGCCGTCCTTGACGTCCTTCATCCCGATGTGGGACAGCAGGCCGGCCAGCAGGGAGACGTGGACGCGGTCGGCCGGGGCGTCCTCCTCGTTCAGGTGGATGCCCATCTGCTTGGCGACCGTGCGCAGCTGGGTGTAGATGTCCTGCCATTCGCGGATGCGCAGGAAGTTCAGGTACTCCTGCTTGCACATCCGGCGGAAGGAGCTGGAGCCTCGTTCCTTCTGCTGTTCGCGGATGTAACGCCACAGGTTCAGATAGGCGAGGAAGTCGCTGGTCTCGTCCTTGAAGCGGGCGTGCTGCTGGTCGGCCTGGGCCTGCTTGTCGGCCGGGCGCTCGCGTGGGTCCTGGATGGACAGCGCGGCGGCGATCACCATGACCTCGCGGACGCAGCCGTTCTTGTCGGCCTCCAGGACCATCCGGGCCAGCCGGGGGTCGACCGGCAGCTGGGCCAGCTTGCGGCCGGTGTCCGTGAGCCGCTTGCGGGGATCCTTCTGGACCGGGTCCAGCGCGCCCAGCTCCTGGAGCAGCTGCACGCCGTCGCGGATGTTGCGGTGGTCCGGCGGGTCGATGAAGGGGAACTTCTCGATGTCGCCGAGGCCGGCCGCGGTCATCTGGAGGATGACGGAGGCGAGGTTCGTCCGCAGGATCTCCGCGTCCGTGAACTCCGGGCGGGCGAGGAAGTCCTCCTCGGAGTACAGGCGGATGCAGATGCCGTCGGAGGTGCGGCCGCAGCGGCCCTTGCGCTGGTTGGCGCTGGCCTGGCTGATCGGCTCGATGGGCAGCCGCTGGACCTTGGTGCGGTGGCTGTAGCGGCTGATCCGGGCGAAGCCGGGGTCGATGACGTACTTGATGCCCGGGACGGTGAGGGAGGTCTCGGCGACGTTGGTGGCGAGAACGATCCTGCGCCCGGTGTGCTGCTGGAAGACGCGGTGCTGCTCGGCGTGCGAGAGCCGGGCGTAGAGGGGGAGCACCTCGGTGAATCTGTACTTCTTCTTCTCCAGCGCGTCCGCGGTGTCCCGGATCTCCCGCTCGCCGGAGAGGAAGACCAGGATGTCGCCCGGCCCCTCGGCCATCAGCTCCTCGACGGCCTCGGTGATGGCGGTGATCTGGTCGCGGTCGGCGTCCTCGGAGTCCTCCTCCAGCAGCGGCCGGTAGCGCACCTCCACGGGGTACGTCCGCCCGCTCACCTCGATGATCGGGGCGTCGCCGAAGTGCCGTGAGAAACGCTCGGGGTCGATGGTCGCCGAGGTGATGACGACCTTCAGATCCGGGCGCTTGGGCAGCAGCTGGGCCAGGTAGCCCAGCAGGAAGTCGATGTTGAGGGACCGCTCGTGCGCCTCGTCGATGATGATCGTGTCGTAGGCGCGCAGCTCGCGGTCGGTCTGGATCTCGGCGAGCAGGATGCCGTCCGTCATCAGCTTGACGAAGGTGGCGTCCGGGTTCACCTGGTCGGTGAAGCGGACCTTCCAGCCGACGGCCTCGCCGAGCGGGGTCTTCAGCTCCTCCGCGACCCGCTCGGCGACCGTCCGGGCGGCGATCCGGCGCGGCTGGGTGTGCCCGATCATGCCGCGCACGCCCCGGCCCAGCTCCATGCAGATCTTGGGGATCTGCGTGGTCTTGCCGGAGCCGGTCTCACCGGCCACGATCACGACCTGGTGGTCGCGGATGGCGTCCGCGATCGCGTCCTTCTTCTGGCTGACCGGCAGCTGCTCGGGATAGGTGACGGCCGGCACGCGCGAGCGGCGCTCGGCCATCCGGTCCGCGGCGCGGTCGATCTCGGTCTCGATCTCGGCGAGCACGGCGGCGCGGGCCTCCGGCTTGCGGATCTTGCGCGCGCCCTCCAGCCGCCGCCCGAGCCGGTGCGCGTCGCGCAGCGACAACTCGGTCAGACGGGGGGCGAGGGTGCCGAGGGCGGGGGCAGGATGCGTAGACATACGCGATCCAGGATCTCACCCGGGGCGAAAAACACGCGAACGATTTGACCGGGGGCGGTTCGGGGTCCGGCCCATCGGGAGGCACCTCCCACGCGGGGATGCCAAAGTAACCGTTATGCCCGATTCGCAACGCTGGGCGGCGTTCCGGGAGTCGCCCTTCCTCCCCGCCACGGTCCTCGTCCTCATCCTCGCCGCCGCGGCCGGTCTCTTCGCCGGTTCGTACACGTACGCCATGGCCAACCCGACCCCGCACGGCATCCCCACGGCGGTCACCGGCCACTACGGCGATCCGGCCGCCCGGAGGTTCATCGACGGCATGGAGGAGGCGCTGGACGCCTCGATGCGGCTGCACCCGTACGACAGCCGGGACGACGCGGTACGGGCCGTGGACGAGCAGAAGGTGTTCGCGGTGCTGGACGTGCCCGCCGGCGGCCGGACGGTCACCCTGGACGTGTCCGGGGCGTCCGGCTCGACGGTCGCCCAGGTGCTCGGGCAGGCGGCGGAGCAGGTCGGCAAGGCCACCGGCACCACCGTGACGGTCCGGGACCTCAAGCCCTTGCAGCCGGGCGACCCGCGGGGACTGGCCATCTTCTACATCACCCTCGCCGCCGTGATCATCGGCTTCGTCGGCGCCATCCAGCTCAGCGTGCACGCGCGGGAGCTGAACCCGCCGGAGCGGATCGCCTACACCGTCGCCTACTCGGTGCTCGGCGGGTTCACGATCGCCGCCGTGGTCGACTGGTGGCTGGGGGCGGTACGGCTGCCGTTCGTCGAGTCGTGGGCCATTCTCGCCTTCACGATGTTCACGTCCGGCATGGTGTTCACGATGTTCAACACCCTGTTCGGCCGGTGGGCCATGCTGCCGACCTGGGGCCTGATGGTGCTGCTGGGCAACCCGTCGTCCGGCGGTGCCGTCTCGTGGCCGCTGCTGCCGTCCCTGCTGGGCACGGTCGGCCGCTGGCTGCCGCCGGGCGCCTCGGTGAACGCCCAGCACACCGCGGTGTACTTCCGGGGCCACCAGCACGCGTTCCCGTTCCTGGTGCTGGCGGGCTGGGCGGCCCTCTCCTGCGCGGTCTTCCTGATCTGGCGTCACCGCCACCCGGGCGGGCGCCCGGTCGGGCCGGCCGCGCGGGAGGGCCTGGAGGCCTAGGAGGCGCCCTGGGCGGACGGGGCCGCCGGGACGGCCTCGGGGAGCCTGCGGGCCGTCCCCTCGCCCAGGGCGATCGACCTGGCGGTATTGGAGATCGCCTTGATGCCCAGGTAGGCCGTGGTCATGCTGCTGACGGCGGTGAACGCGGCGGTGAGGATGCCGACGATCACCGCCTTGTCCCCGTCGAGCCGCCATACGCCGACGATCGCGACCGTGGTGATCGCGAGATTGCTGGCGACGACCGCGAACAGCCCGTACCGGGCCCGAACCTTCTCCAGGTCGGTGTCCCGCCCGGCTCTGTCCTCGTTCCGGCTCATGTCTCTCCCCCCGTCTCCGCGCACCACGCGCGACGGGGCCGAACGTAGCGGCGGGCGGGCGCGGTGCCAAGGCGGCCGCCCGTGGGACGGCCGGGGCGCACGCGGGTCAGGGTCCTCCGGGCGGCCGGTGCCCGTCCGGGTCGCCGCCGAGCAGGGCGGCGACGGCCCGGGGCGACCAGTGACCGCGGGCGCCGGGGCAGGAGGCGACGTAGGAGGCGACCGCGTCGGTGTCCCACGCCCCGGCGGAGAGCAGGCCCGCGGCCAGGAAGCGGACGTAGGCGGCGGAGGGGGCGACCCACGGCACGTCGTTCATCCCCCACGGCGCGGTGAAGGTGAGCACCGGCAGGCCGTCCACCTGGCCGGCGCAGACGAGGGTTTCGTAGCGCCCGTCGCCGAGGACGCAACGCCCTCGCGTGAGGACCTCCACCAGGTCCAGGTCCCCGACCGGCAGCCGGTACATCTCCTGTGCCGCGATGTCGGCGAACTGCCCGCTCGTCACCAGATGCGCCCTGGCCAGCACCCGCCCGTCCGCCTCCGGGTCGTAGAAGGCGCGCCCGCCGCCCCAGACGGCCGATTCGGTGGCGAAGTACAGCGCGCCGGTCAGCTCCACCGGGATCGACCGGGCCGGCATGGCGGGGTCGCGGCACCCCGGGTACTCCCTGCCCGCGCCGGGTGGCCGCCCGCCCTTGATGTAGGCGGCGAGCCGGTCCAGGTGGGTGTTGGACCCGTACGAGGTGTACCAGATCCGCTCGGGGTGCCGGTCGAGCGGCAGCGTGGGGTCGATGCTCGGTAAGGCCTTCACCGTGGCGGGCTCCGTTGGCGTGCCGATGGGCGTGGCGGGGTACGAAAGAGCCCCTCTCCGCGAACGGGGAGGGGCTCTTGCCCTGGTCAGGGCGGCTGTGGCTGGGGCCGGGGTCGAACCGGCGACCTTCCGCTTTTCAGGCGGACGCTCGTACCAACTGAGCTACCCAGCCACGGTGTTTCACGTGAAACACCAGCGGTCCTGACGGGATTTGAACCCGCGGCCTCCACCTTGACAGGGTGGCGAGCACTCCAAACTGCTCCACAGGACCAAGCGTGTGTGCAACAGTGTCGCACACGGTAATGCGTGCCCCCAACGGGATTCGAACCCGTGCTACCGCCTTGAAAGGGCGGCGTCCTAGGCCGCTAGACGATGAGGGCTATCGGCCCGCCTGGGCGCTTCTCAGCGCGTCGGGGACGTGAGAAGCATATGGGATGGCGAGGGGTAACGCCAAAACGGTTTACGGAGAGGCGCTGGGGGAGGTGGCGGAAGGGGAGTGCGAGGGGGTGGTGGCGCCGGGCTGGTTCTCGTCCACCAGATGGCGGCTGACCTCGGCCGTTGTCAGGCCCAGTCCCCCCAGTTCGATCGCGTCCCAGGCCTGGAGTCGGCGGCTGTCCCGGTCGAAGTAGAGGATCGAGGCCTCGATCGGGGCGGGGTGCCGGCGTTCCACCGCCCGCAGCCCGCTGCCGCCGGTCGAGCCCTCCCGCCGCAGCCGGGTGCCGTACGGCAGCATCCGCGTCCCCTCGTGGTGCAGATGCCCGCAGAGCACCAGCGGCACCAAGCCGTCCGTCTCCTCGGCGGCCGTCGGCTCGTGCGCGACCGCCACGTCCACGGGGGTCCCGGCCGCCTGCTGGTCGCGCAGGGCGCTGGCCAGCCGGGCGCCCGCCAGCCGCTCGGCCGCCTCGCCGCCGGGCGCCGCCGAGCGGTCGGGGGTGAACTGCGGGTCCCCGGTGCCCGCGAACCGCAGGCCCGCCACCGTCACGGCCCGGCCGTCGTCCAGCACGCGCACGTTCCTCATGCGCTCCAGATAGCGCTGGGTGGTCCGGGAGTCGTGATTGCCGCGCACCCACACATACGGCACGCCCAGGTCCCGGATCGGGTCCAGGAAGCCGTTCTCCGCCGCCGTGCCGTGGTCCATCGTGTCCCCCGAGTCCACGATCACGTTCACCTGGTACTGCTTCACCAGCGAGCCGATGATCTTCCAGCTGGCCGGGTTGAGATGGATGTCCGACACGTGCAGGACCCGGATGGTGGACGGGTCCGGGCGGTAGGCCGGGAGGGTGGACGTGGCGTCGTACAGCTTCGTCACGTTCGTCACCAGGCGCGCCAGCTCCTTCTGGTAGACGTCGAACTCCGTGACGATGCTGCGGGCGTTGCCGACCACGGACGGCGCCGAGGCGAGCAGCCCGGAGAACCTCGGCTCCAGGACCGACTTCGGGTTCCAGGTGGCGTATGCCGACGCGCCCGAGGCGGCCAGCAGCACCAGGGCCAGTCCGCCGGCCGCCAGGGCCCGGCGCGGGCGCCGGTAGACGGCGAGACCGAGGGCGGTGGCCCCGAGGACCACGGCGGCGCAGGAGCGTACGGCCAGGTCCCGGGTGCCGTGCTCGACGTCCCGGACGATCTCGTCCTGGAGCCCGGAGATCCGCTCCGGGTGGTCGACCAGCGCCTGGGAGCGCGGCGGATCCAGCCGGTCGACGTCGACGTCCAGGCGTACCGGGGCCGCATGGCTGTCCAGGGAGAGCGCGCCCAGCGGGGAGACGTCGATCCTCGTCCCGCCGGTGAGGGAGGGCCGTAGCGCCATCGTGGTGTCCATCGGGCCGACCGGGACCCGGGCGGTGCCGACGACCAGCAGGCCCAGCCAGGCGCCGGCGAGTACCACGGCGGCCAGGCCGAGGGCGTGCGCCCAGCGGCCGGGGCGGGCGGCGAGTTCGAGACGGGGGAGCGGGCGGGGGCGTACGCGATGGGCGGTCCGGTTCGGCATGCGGCTCGAAACTGCGACGGGGGGCGGGCTATTGGTGACGTATTCCCACGTCAAGGGGTGGATATGCGGCGCACTTCCCGGACAATGGCCGTGTGCTGGAAATGACGCGCGAGGAGTTCGAGGAACTGGTCGCCGAGGCGCTGGACCGGATCCCGCCGGAGCTGACGCGGCTGATGGACAACGTCGCGGTGTTCGTGGAGGACGAACCGCCCGCCGACGATCCCGAGCTGCTCGGGCTCTACGAGGGGACACCGCTGACCGAGCGGGGCGAGTGGTACGCGGGTGTCCTGCCGGACCGGATCACCATCTACCGCGGGCCGACGCTCAGGATGTGCGCCAGCCGCGAGGACGTGATCGCGGAGACCGAGGTGACGGTGGTGCACGAGATCGCCCACCACTTCGGCATCGACGACGACCGGCTGCACGCCCTCGGGTACGGGTGAGCGGAGCGCCGGTCCCGGTGAGCGGGCGGGTACGGCCGGGCGGGGCGCCCGGGGTGGGTGAACGTGGGGCGGCGGGTGCCGCTGTGCGCCCGGGGCGTGCGCGTGTCCTCTTGTGGGCGGCGGGAGTTGGGGAGGTTGACTCGTCCCTTGCCCCCGGAGGTGGCCGCCGTGCGCCCCTTGTCCGTACCCGCCCGTCTGGCCGCCACGGTACTGGCCGTCACCGCCGCCGCCGGCTGTGTGAACGTGGGCGACGACGCGGGCCGGCCCCGCCCCTCCCGCTCGGCGGGACAGCCCGCCGGCGAGGCACCCGACGGCGGTCCGGTACAGGGGATGGACGGCCCCGTGGAGGCGGCCGGGCACGGTGACGGAAAACACGGTCACGGTGGCAAGGTGAAGCCGGGGGAGTCCGGCTCCGCGACGCCCGCCCCGTCCGGCGCGGGCAGCGCCTCGGGCCCGCCGGACAAGCCGGGGAAACCGGGGAAGCAGGGCGAACCGGGGGAGCCCGGGACGACCGAAGCGCCCGGCGGCCCGGCGCCCACCAAGGAGCCGCCCACGCCCCCGGCCAGCTCCGCCCCGCCCGCGCCGCCGGCCACCACGGAGCCACCGCCCGCCACGGAGCCGCCGTCGGCCGAGCCGTCCTCGTCGGCGCACGAGGAGACCGGACCGCAACTGGTCCAGCGGGAACCGGCGCCCGCGGCGGGTGTCGCGGCGTGACCCCTTCCCCTCCGAGGGCCCCCGAGGGCCACTGTGACGTGGGTCTATGCCACTCGGTTTGCCTTCAGGGGTGGTAGGTGCGTATGGTGGTAGATCGTTTGATCCCATTTGCCCGGCGCCACCAACAGAGCGCGCCGTGTGGCGCGTACTCTCCTTTGCCGTGGCGGACCGCATCGAGGCGGTCGTGAGCGAATCACGGAGTTGACGGGCGCGTGCCGACGAGACTCCGGAAGGTTTCGCATTCGCATGTCCGTGTCCAGTACTGACCAGATCGTCATGTCCGAGAACGAGAACGAACTCGACGTGATGAACGAGGTCACCGAGGCCCCCGAGGCCGCTGACACCACCCCCCAGACCACCTTCGCCGACCTCGGCCTCCCCGAGGGCATCGTGCGCAAGCTCGCGCAGAACGGCGTGACGACCCCCTTCCCGATCCAGGCCGCGACCATCCCGGACGCCCTGGACGGCAAGGACATCCTCGGCCGTGGCCGCACCGGCTCCGGCAAGACCCTCTCCTTCGGTCTGCCGACCCTGGCCCTGCTGGCCGAGGGCCGCACCGAGAAGAAGCGGCCCCGCGCCGTCATCCTCACCCCGACCCGCGAACTGGCCATGCAGGTGGCCGACGCCCTCCAGCCCTACGGCGACGTCCTCGGCCTGAAGATGAAGGTCGTCTGCGGCGGTACGTCGATGGGCAACCAGATCTACGCCCTGGAGCGCGGCGTCGACGTCCTCGTCGCCACCCCGGGCCGGCTGCGCGACATCATCAACCGCGGTGCCTGCTCCCTGGAGGACGTGCGGATCGCCGTCCTGGACGAGGCCGACCAGATGTCCGACCTGGGCTTCCTGCCCGAGGTCACCGAGCTGCTCGACCAGGTCCCGGCCGGCGGCCAGCGCATGCTCTTCTCCGCCACGATGGAGAACGAGATCCAGACCCTGGTCGACCGCTACCTGAAGGACCCGGTCTCCCACGAGGTGGACGCGGCCCAGGGCGCGGTGACGACCATGTCGCACCACATCCTCATCGTGAAGCCCAAGGACAAGGCGCCGGTCACCGCCGCGATCGCCTCCCGCAAGGGCCGCACGATCATCTTCGTCCGCACCCAGCTGGGCGCCGACCGCGTCGCCGAGCAGCTGCGCGACGCCGGGGTGAAGGCCGACGCGCTGCACGGCGGCATGACCCAGGGCGCCCGGACCCGGACCCTGGCGGACTTCAAGGACGGGTACGTGAACGTGCTCGTCGCCACCGACGTCGCCGCCCGCGGCATCCACGTCGACGGCATCGACCTGGTCCTGAACGTGGACCCGGCCGGCGACCACAAGGACTACCTGCACCGGGCCGGCCGTACCGCCCGCGCGGGCCGTACCGGCACGGTCGTCTCGCTCTCCCTGCCGCACCAGCGGCGCCAGATCTTCCGCCTGATGGAGGACGCCGGCGTCGACGCGGCCCGGCACATCATCCAGGGCGGCGCCGCCTTCGACCCGGAGGTCGCCGAGATCACCGGCGCCCGCTCCATGACCGAGGTCCAGGCCGAGTCCGCCGCCAACGCCGCCCAGCAGGCCGAGCGCGAGGTCGCCCAGCTCACCAAGCAGCTGGAGCGCGCCCAGCGCCGCGCGACCGAGCTGCGCGAGGAGGCCGACCGGCTGGTGGCCCGGGTCGCCCGCGAGCGCGGCGAGGACCCGGAGACGGCGGTGGCCGAGGCCCAGGCGGCGGCCGCGGAGCAGTCGGCCGTGGCCGAGGAGCCGGCGGAGCGCGAGACCGAGCGCGAGGAGCGCCCGGCGGCGGCGCCGTACGAGCGCCGGGAGCGACGCGGCTTCGAGCGCCGGGACGACCGCCGTGACGACCGGGGCGACCGCCGCCCCTTCGACCGCGACCGCGACCGTGGTTTCGAGCGCCGTGACGACCGCGGTGGCCGTGGCTTCGACCGCCGTGACGACCGTGGCGACCGTGGCGACCGCCGCCCCTTCGACCGCGACCGCGACCGTGGTTTCGAGCGCCGTGACGACCGCGGTGGCCGTGGTTTCGAGCGTCGCGACGACCGTGGCGGCCGTGGTTTCGAGCGTCGCGACGACCGCCGTGACGACCGTGGCGACCGGGGCGACCGCCGTCCCTTCGAGCGCCGTGACGACCGGGGTGGCCGTGGCTTCGAGCGCCGTGACGACCGCCGTGACGACCGTGGCGGCTTCCGCCGCGACGACCGCCCGGGCTTCCGCCGTGACGACCGTGGCGGCCACCGGGGCAGCGACCGTCCGTTCAACCGCGACCGCCGTGACGACCGCCCGGGCTTCCGCTCCGGCGGCCACGACCGCCCCTACGGCCGTCGTGACGACCACCGCGGCACCGGCGGCTCCTTCGGCCGCCGCGAGGACAAGCCGCGCTGGAAGCGCAACGGCTGACACCCAGTGAGTTGAGGGAAGGGCCCGTACGACACCGGTCGTACGGGCCCTTTCGTATACCCACGCGCCTGCCGAGTGGCGCATATCACACCGGTGGGCAGGGAATTGCTGGGGACATGGCAGACGACGCGCGTGTGACCGGACAGCGGGCGGCGCCCGGCCCGTCGGACGAGGAGCGGCTGGCCCAGCTCGGCTACACCCAGGTCCTCGCCCGCCGGATGTCGGCGTTCTCGAACTACGCCGTCTCCTTCACGATCATCTCGGTCCTCTCCGGCTGTCTGACCCTGTACCTCTTCGGGATGACCACGGGCGGGCCCGCGGTGATCACCTGGGGCTGGGTCGCGGTCGGCCTGATGACGCTGTTCGTGGGCCTGTCGATGGCCGAGATCTGCTCGGCGTACCCGACCTCGGCGGGCCTGTACTTCTGGGCCCACCGGCTGGCGCCCGCGCGGTCGGCGGCGGCCTGGGCGTGGTTCACGGGGTGGTTCAACGTGCTGGGCCAGGTGGCGGTGACCGCGGGCGTCGACTTCGGCGCGGCCTCCTTCCTGGGCGCCTATCTGAACCTCCAGACCGGGTTCGAGGTGACGCCGGGCCGCACGGTGGCGCTGTTCGCGGCGATTCTCGTCCTGCACGGCCTGCTGAACACGTTCGGCGTGCGGATCGTGGCGTTCCTGAACGGCGTGAGCGTGTGGTGGCACGTCCTCGGGGTCGCGCTGATCACCGGCGCGCTGGCGCTGGTCCCCGACCACCACCAGTCGGCGTCCTTCGTCTTCACCCGCTTCGTCAACGAGACGGGCTGGGGCAGCGGCCCGTACGTGGTGCTGCTGGGGCTGCTGATGGCCCAGTACACCTTCACCGGTTACGACGCGTCCGCCCATATGACCGAGGAGACCCGCGACGCCGCGACGGCGGGCCCGAAGGGCATCGTCCGCTCGATCTGGACGTCCTGGATCGCCGGCTTCGTGCTCCTGCTGGGCTTCACCTTCGCCATCCAGTCCTACGACGCGGAACTCGCCTCTCCCACCGGCGCCCCGCCCGCCCAGATCCTCCTGGACGCCCTCGGTGCCACCGCCGGCAAGCTGCTCCTGCTGGTGGTGATCGGCGCCCAGCTCTTCTGCGGCATGGCCTCCGTCACCGCCAACAGCCGCATGATCTACGCCTTTTCCCGGGACGGCGCGCTGCCGTTCTCCCGCGTCTGGCACACGGTCGGCCCGCGTACCCGCACCCCCGTGGCGGCGGTCTGGCTGGCCGCGCTCGGCGCGCTGGTCCTCGGCCTGCCCTACCTGATCAACACGACGGCCTACGCGGCGGTGACGTCGATCGCGGTCATCGGCCTGTACATCGCCTACGTCATCCCGACCTTCCTGCGGGTCCGCAAGGGCGCCGCGTTCGACCGCGGCCCCTGGCACCTGGGCCGCTGGTCCGGGGTGATCGGGGTGGTCTCGGTGGGCTGGGTCCTGGTGATCACGGTCCTGTTCATGCTGCCGCAGGTCTCCCCGGTCACCTGGAAGACCTTCAACTACGCCCCGGTGGCCGTCCTGACCGTCCTCGGCTTCGCCACGACCTGGTGGCTGGCATCGGCCCGCCACTGGTTCCTTCGCCGCCAACCGGCCGAAAACCGACCGTCGCACCCGCCCCGGGCCCCCATGACACGGCCGTGACCCCGATACCCGATCGGCGACACGGCCCCGTCCGGCTATGCTCGGACAAGCAACATCGCCCGGGCCCTTAGCTCAATTGGCAGAGCAGTGGACTTTTAATCCATTGGTTGTGGGTTCGAGTCCCACAGGGCCTACGGTTCGGACCCCAGCTCAGCGCGTGAACGAGTTGGGGTCCTGGCGTTTTTGCCCGTGTTCAAGATCGCTTGCTGGCCCGTAGCTGGCCCGAGGGGCAGACTTCCGTGCGGAACACGCAGCGGCCCCCAGCCGGGTCGGGGGTCCCAGCCGGGGGCCGTGCCTCCCCCCAAGGGGAGCGGGCGGGCCGCTCGGGGGAGCGGCCCGCCGCCCGCCTCCGGTGTCCTCTCCGGGGCCGTGGCCCCAGCACCTTCGGTGGGCCATCCGCTGCCGGCGCGGTCGGCGACGCTGCCGGGAGCGGAAGTTAGCGGGAGATCTTCACCGCCTTGGTCTCGTCGTCAACCAGGGCGTCGAGGTCGGTGACGGGGACGACGTCCTCCAGGGTGATGACGAGGCGTGCGGCGAGGGTCCAGCGGATGCGTCGGGTGTCCGTGAACGGGACGCGGTGCATGCCGTCGCGGTGTTGGGGAGCGTCGGGGAGCCGTTCGAGGGTGCGTGGGTCGTAGAGGAGCCCGGCCACTCCCCGGACCGGCGTGCGTCGTACGAGGGCCGCCGTCCAGCCGCGGTGGTGCAGCGGCGGGCAGTGCTGGACGGAGAGTCGGGCGCACACCGCGTGGACGGGGGGAGACTCCGTCCGCTCTCCGTTCAGGAGCGGGTGGCCGTCGGCGCCGGCCGCGAGGAAGAGCGTCCATTCGTCCTTCCGGGCGCCGACCGTGGGTCCGCCGCAGAGCTGGCAGAGCATGCGGCTCATCGCCTGCCGCTGTCGCAGCGCGTGGACGCGGCCGTGCTGCGGCCGGCCGCCGCGGGTGACCGGCATGCGCATCCAGGACACGCCGAACTGCCGCTCGACGTCTGTCTCGCCTCGAAGGCCCAGGCTCGTCGTCCCCGAGTGGTGGACGCGCAGCAGTTCCTGGGGCGGTACCTGTTCCTGGGACCAGGCGGTGATGAACGGCACCGGGACGCCGTCCCAGTACCGCACGGGGAAGATGGGGGTGGTGCTGGTCATCGGAGCAGCTCCAGCAGGAGGTCGTGCAGGGCCCGGCGGGTGTCGCACAGGGAGGTGGGGCCCGGGCACTCGGTGCACCGGTCCGGGTGGGTGTCGCGGGCTGTCCGTACGGCGCTCCGGGTGCAGCGCAGGCAGGCTCGGGGGAACCAGCTGAAGCCGTTGTCGGTGTGCTTGCCGAGGTCGATGGCCGTCTCCACGGTCAGACGCTCGCCACCCCAGACGCACTCGGCGCCCCGCGTCCGGGCGTCGGACAGGAGTTCCAGGCGCGGTAGCGGGATGTGCGGCACGAGCGCGGCGGGGTTGGACATCAGGCGGGTGCTTGGAGCCGGCACCTCAGGCATCAGGGACCTCCAGGTCGGCCCAGACGTGCTTCTCCCAGGGCAATCGGGTGCAGCCCCATGCCTTCGTCACGGCATCCACCAGTGCCAGGCCGCGCCCGCCGCTGTTGAGAGGCCCTGCGGACTGGAGAGCGGGCCAGAGTTCAGGGTGCTTGTCGATGACGATGAGTCGGATCGCGTCCGATGGCATCCGGCGCACGATGACCCGCACGTTCGGCGTTCGGGTATGCCGGAGGGCGTTGTTCACCAGCTCGGTCACGACCAGCGCGGCATCGTCCAGCATGCTGACCGTGCCCCAGTCCTTGAGGACGTCGACCACGAAGTGCCTCGCAGCTGGCACGGATACCAATTTGCGGCGCAGAATTCGGACCTGCGGCAGCTCGATAGGCGATGTCACCGGGCCCGCCCCTCACCGGCCAGCGTCCCGCTTGCGTCCGCGAGCGCGGCGAGGAGCGCGGCTGGATCGGTCAGCCACCCGTTGTCCCCGGGGCAGACACGCCAGTGGGGTCCGGGTCCCACAGTGCGGCGGGTTGGCGGAAGCGGAACCGACTCGCCGTCGGGCAGCGCCAGGGTGTCCTCCACGTTCCACCGTGCGGCGGTACCTGCGGGGACGAAGAAGCACACGGCGGACGCGGCCGGTTCCTCGACAACTGCGCCAGCGCGTGTGCGCAGGATGGACACTGCGGCGGGCCGAGCCGATGCGGGACACGAACGGCTTCCAACTCGGCCGCGGCGGTTGGTGGAGCAGTAGGCATCGCAGACTCCTCGGCGACGGGCGTGTTTGGATACACCCCACATTGGCCCTGCACGAGCGAAGTTCCGAGGGCTTCAAGAGGTCCTTTTGTGGCCGGAAAAGGGACTTTCCTTACATCATCCGGGTGACTGCTAGCCAGCACGAGGACCTACCGCAACACTGTGCGGCAGCATACGAACCCGGAGGCGCAGCAGTGGCACGCCCCGTAGGGAACATCCGTCTCAAGGCCGCGCGCGTGGCAGCCGGCTACCGCTCCCAGCAGGCCCTGGCCGACGCTCTCGGAGTCGGCGTCCGGCAGGTCCGACGGTGGGAATCCGACCACCCGCCGGTTCCTCAGCCCGAGGTAGCCCAAGCTCTTACACGACTCCTCGGCCAAGACCTGGAAGCGCTCGGGTTCACCCGGCCTGATGGGACGGTCCCGAACCGTGGGCGGCGAACCGTGCTTGCCGCCACAGCGGCCGCCGTAGGCCTGGCCGCCGTCCCCACACAGGCCCTCGCCATGCAGCCCGCTACGGCCGCCGACGACTACGAAGCCGTCACCCGCTCGCACCGACGGCTGTACTGGTCCGTCGCCCCGGCCACCCTGCACCCGGCCGCGCTCGCGCATGCCGCGCTCGCATGCGCGCTGCTGCCCGAGGCTGCCGGGCAGACGCGGCAGCGGATCGCGGCGGCGCTCGCTGAGACGTGGCTGCTGGCCGGGCGGGTGGAATTCTTCGACCTGCGGGACGCCGACCGTGCGCAGCACACTCTGCTCCGTGCGCTCCAGGCCGCCGGCGAGGCCGATGACGCGCTGCTCGGCGCCGCGGTTCTCGCGCACACCGCGTTCATCCCGGCCTGGGCAGGCGACCGTGAGGCGGCCGTGGAGCGGATGGTGGCCGCGCGGACGTATGCCCGGCGCGGTCCGGCGTCGGCGGAGTTGCTGGCGTGGCTGGGCGCGGTGGAGGCGGAGTGCGAGACGCGTTGTGGCCACCCCCGTACGGCACTGCACCTGATCCGGCACGCCGAGGATCTGCTCGGGGCCGGCTCGGAGCATGCCTCGCCGCCGTGGCTCGACTGGTTCAGCCCCGTGCGCCTGGCCGCCTTCAAGGGCAACACCGAACTGCGAGCCGGGCATCTGCCGCAGGCCCGCACCACCCTGCTCGGCGTCCTCGAAGCGCTCGACACGGAAGAGGAACAGAGGACGGTCGTACTCGGCGATCTGGCCGCCGTCGAGGCCGCGGCCGGTGACCCCGAGGCGGCGTGCCGGTACGCGCTGCGCGCGCTCGACCAACTGGAACGCACCTGGTACGCGATGGGCATGGACCGGGTACGCGAAGTGCGGCGCGCGCTGGCGCCGCACCGGCACGAGCGCTGTGTCCGGGACCTGGACGACCGGCTGTACGGGTGGGGTACGACCGTCAGCGCTCTGACTCGTTGAAAGCCCGGATCAGCCCGGACAGTTCGAGGAGGGTCGCCACCCGGAACGTGGGGAGCTTCTTCGCTTCCTCGCTGTTCCACTGGATCGTCGCCCACGGCCCACGGTGCACGAGCGCCGTGTGCATGCCGGCCACGGCGGCCGGTCGGACGTCGTTGTCGATGCGATCGCCGACGTACAGCATCTCGTCGACCTCGGCGGGGACGACCTCGGCAACGCGGTCGAAGAAGGCACGGTCCGGCTTGCTGGCGCCCCAGTCGTCGCTGGTACCGATCAGGTCGACGTCGGTGGCGAACAGTTCGCGGAGGATCCGGCCGGCGCGCACCGTCTGGTTGCCGGCGATTCCCAGCCACAGACCGTCCGCGCGGAGCGCCGCCAGCGCGTCGCGGACGTCCGGGTACAGGTCGTCCTCGCCGAAGGTCTCCGGCTTGCCCGCGGCGGCGCGCTTCTCGCGCTCCTCGTAAAGGTCGAAGCCGGGCCGGAACTCCTGGAACACCTCGCGGTAGTCACGGCCCTGGGCGATCACAGCCCCGAACATCGCAGCGAAGGTGTGCCGGGGGACGCCGAGCCAGTCGGCCCAGGTGCCGTATTCGGTGGTCTCGTCTACGAGGCACTCGCCGACATCGAAGATCACAGCGCGAATCATGCGGGCAGGGTACCGAGCACGATGAAAGGCCCCTCCCCGCCCCAACGGCGAGAAGGGGCACACGCATCAGGGGTATCGCCGATGCTGCGGGTCGAGGCCCAGCGTGCCCTCTGCGCAAGAGAGAGGACTCAGGCACCGCGTCGCACGGCGGGTGCACCGTGTCCATCAACACTGTCCACGCCATACCGACTGATGAGCTCCGACGATCCGCTCCCGCGCACGCCCTCCCGCCCAGGTCATCGGTCACCCTGCCCGGTAGGCCCGGAGGAACGCCGACACACCGCCACGGATCAGGCGGTCCTGTTCGGTGGTGGGCAGGGGCAGTACGCCGTAGTGGGTGAACTGGATGATCGTGTGGGAGATCAGGGCCGTGAAGTGGCCCGCCGCCAGGGCCGCGTCGCCGTGCAGGTCGAGCAGGCCGGCGTCCTCCAGGCGGGCCAGTGCCTCGGTGAGCGCCCGGGCGACCGGTGCCGGCCCGGCCTCGTGCCAGGCCGTGAGGACCTCGGGCGGCACATGGTCGGCCTCCGCGTGGATGTGGCGGACCAGGGCGAAGTGGTACGCGTACTCGGCCATGAGCCGGAGGAGCCCGCGGGCCAGGGAGACGAGGTCGCGTTCGAGGTCCTCGGGGTGCGGCGGGCGCTCGGGGTCCAGCACGGCGCGCAGGCACGCGAGTTGGGCGTCGCGGACCTCGCTCGACGTCCAGGTGACGACCGCCTCGAAGAGCTGCGCCTTGCCGCCGGGGAAGTGGTTGTAGAGCGTGCGGGTGGAGACCCCGGCCGCGGCGGCGAGCGCGTCGACCGAGGCGCGCGCATAGCCCTCGCGGCCGAAGACCGCGCAGGCGGCGCTCGCGATGTCCTCCCGCTTGCGCAGCTTGCGCGGCGAGACCTCGGCCCGCGTCCGCTCCTGCCGCGCCTCGTCCGTCTCGTCCGTCTCGTCCGGCTCGTTCGTCTCGCCCATCCGCGCCTCCCTGATTCCCTGGCTCCCTGGCTGATCAGCCACCCTAACCGAACTACAACGCTCGTTGTAATTTCTACAACGGGCGTTGTACTTTGCTGCCGGGGCGCTCGCCGGACGCGGTCGCCCGCCACCGGAACGCTCAGAGGGGGACGTCCGTGTCCGATACCGATTCCGTCACCGGGGCCCACGCGGAGTCCGGCCCGGCCGGCGCCGGGGCGCCCGCCCCACCGCCCACCGCCCTCTACCGCGTCGTGATCGTCGTGGTCCTCGGCACCGTCATGTCCGTGCTCGACATGACGATCGTCAATGTCGCGCTGCGCCACCTCTCGGAGTCCTTCGGGGCCCCGCTGGAGACCATCCAGTGGACCGCGACCGCGTACACGCTCGCGCTCGCCGCCGTCATCCCGGTCGCCGCCTGGGCGATGGCCCGCATCGGGGCCAAGCGCACCTACGTGCTCGCGCTCGGCCTGTTCACGCTGGGCTCGCTGCTCGCCGCCTGCGCCTGGGACGCGGCCAGCCTGATCGCGTTCCGCGCGGTGCAGGGGCTGGGCGGCGGACTGCTCCAGCCGGTCGGCATGGCGATGGGCATGCGGGTCGCCGACCGGGCCCGGCTCGGCCGCGCGATGGCGCTGCTGGGACTGCCGATCCTGGTCGGCCCGGTCGCCGGCCCCGTGCTCGGCGGATGGCTGCTCGACGCCGCCTCCTGGCAGTGGATCTTCCTGATCAACCTGCCCGTCGGCGCCCTGGCCCTCTCCCTCGCGGCACGTCTGCTGCCGAAGGATGCCCCGCGCACCCCCCGCACCGACCGGCCCCGGCTGGACCTCCCCGGTCTGCTGATGCTCTCGCCCGGCCTGGCCCTGCTGCTGTTCGGCCTGTCGCGCGGCGGCGAGCGCGGGGACTTCACGGCCCCCGGCGCGCTGATACCCACGCTCGCCGGTGCGGTGCTCGCCGCGGCCTTCGTACGGCGGGCGCTCACCGTCCGCGCGCCGCTGCTGGACCTGCGGCTGCTGCGGGACCGTACCTTCGCCGCCGGTGTCGCCACGCTCGCACCGTTCACCTGCGGCTACTTCGGCTCGATGCTGCTCGGCCCGCTGTACTGGCAGCAGGAGCGGGGCCTGAGCGCCACGGCGGCCGGGCTGCTCGGCGCGCCGGTCGGGCTCGTGGTCGGTACGACGATGCAGATCGCGGCGCGCCGGGTCGACCGGGTCGCCCCGCGCCTGCTGATCGCGGCGGGGTGCGCGGTGGGCGCCCTCGGCATGGCCCTGCTGGCCTGGCAGACCGGCACGCCCGGGGTCGCGTCATGGCGGGTCGTCGTCGCGGGGATGGTGATGGGCGTGGGCGCCGGGATGACGCTGATGCCGACGATGACCACCGCGAGCCGTGATCTGCCTGCGGACCGGCTGGCCGGGGCGAGCACCGCGCTGAGCATCAACGCCCAGCTCGCCGCGTCGGTCGGTACGGCCCTGCTGTCCGTGCTGCTCGGGGCGGCCGGCCCGGACCCGGCCGGCTTCCGGCTCACCTACGCCGTGGCGGCGGTGCTGCTCGCCCTCGCGGTACCGGCCGCGCTACGCCTCCCGGGCGAACGGCACGGCTGAGTGGCACGGCTGAGCCCGGCGGCCGTCCGGCTGTCCGGCTGTCCGGTCGTCCGACGGCCCGTCAGCCCGCCGTGAGGTCCGTGAGTTCCGTGAGTTCCGTGAGTTCGGTCAGCGGCAGGGTGTGCCGGGTCCGGAGGGCCTTGGCGCGCAGATAGTGGATGTTGTGGGCGGTGGTGAAGACGCCGGTGGGCACCCGGTCCCGGACGGCGATGCCCAGCGCGCGCAACTGCGCCGCCTTGTCGGGGTTGTTGGACAGCAGGTCCAGCTCCGTGACGCCGAGGGCGGTGAGCATCTGGGCGGCGGCCGTGTAGTCGCGGGCGTCCTCCGGCAGGCCGAGGGCGGCGTTCGCCTCGTAGGTGTCGAGCCCCTCGTCCTGGAGGGCGTACGCGTCGAGCTTGTTGTAGAGGCCGATGCCCCGGCCCTCCTGGCGGAGGTACAGCAGGATCCCGCCGCGGTCGGCGACGCGCTCGACCGCCTCGCGCAGCTGCGGGCCGCAGTCGCAGCGGGCCGAGCCGAAGACGTCCCCGGTCAGGCACTCGGAGTGCAGCCGCACCAGCGGGACGGGGCCCGGGTCGCCGAGGACGACGGCGAGGTGCTCCCGGCCGTCGGTGAGACCGTGGAAGGTGACGAGTTCCGCGTCGGCTCCGTAGCCGTCGGCGAAGCGCAGCGGTACCCGGACGCGGGCGCGCGGGGTGGCGGCGGGGATGTCGGCGGGAATGTCGGGCATGCGGATCCCTCCGGGGCATGTGCTTCAGATTTGAAGCAGTGGTTCGACAGGGACCCTACCCCATGCTTAAAAGTTAAAGCAATCGTCCTCGCCGAGCGGCCGCCGCCGCGCAGACGGCCGGCCGATGGGCAGCGGAGGGCGGCGGACGGACAGCAGACGGACGGCCGGCGGGCAGGAGCTGGACGGCTGGCGGGCAGGAGCTGGACGGCAGACGGGCGGCCCGCGGGGCCGGGGTCAGGAGCAGGACGAACGGCGGCGCCAGGGAACGTCGTCCGCCCCCGCCGCGGCCCCCTCGCCCTGCAGCCCGTGCGCGATCCCCGTGCAGATCGCCTCCAGCTGCCCCACCTGCTCCTCGGTGAGCCGGTCGAACAGCAGCGAGCGGACCGTCTCGACATGCCCGGGCGCCGTACGCTCCAGGACGGCCATCCCCTCGTCCGTCAGCACCGCGAGCGAGGCGCGCTTGTCCTCGGGGCAGTTCTCCCGGCGCACCAGACCGTCCCGCTCCAGCCGGTTCACCACGTACGTCAGCCGGCTGCGGGTGATCTTCAGCGCCTCCGCGAGGTCGGTCATGCGCAGCCGCCGGCCGGGGGTGTCGGACAGGCTGGACAGTACCGAGTAGAACAGGTGCGGCATGCCGCCCTCCTGCTGGAGCTGCCGGTCGATCGCGTCCTCCAGGAGGCGGGAGGCGGCGATGTAGGCGCGCCAGGCGCGCTGCTCCTCGGGCGTGAGCCAGCGGGTCGTCATGCCGCCAGTGTAGGTTTGTTTAAAACTTGAACCAAGTCGCCTGCGGACCCGCCCCGCCGCCGGCCCCGCCGCCTCCGGAGGAAAGAGCGCCGATGTCCCTGCCGTACGTGCTGCTGTCCGCCGCCGTCTCCCTCGACGGCTACCTGGACGACACCGGCCCCGAACGGCTCCTGCTGTCCGGCCCGGCCGACTTCGACCGGGTCGACGGGGTACGGGCCTCCGTCGACGCCCTCCTCGTCGGGGCCGGCACGATCCGCGCCGACAACCCCCGCCTGCTGGTCAACTCCGCCGAGCGGCGCGCGGCCCGGCGTGCGGCGGGCCGCCCGGAGTACCCGCTGAAGGTCACCGTCACCGGCTCCGGCGACCTCGACCCGGCGGCGAACTTCTGGCACACCGGCGGCGACAAGCTCGTCTACGCCACCGACCGGGGCGCCGTACGGGCCGCCCGCCTCCTCGGGGACACCGCCGATGTCGTCCCGCTCGGCCCCGCCCTGGACTGGCGGGCCCTGCTGGAGCATCTGCACGAGGTGCGCGGGGTGCGGCGCCTGATGGTGGAGGGCGGTGGCACGGTCCACACCCAGCTGCTCCAGCAGGGCCTGGCCGATGAACTCCAGCTGGTCCTCGCCCCGCTGTTCGTCGGCGATCCGGCGGCCCCGCGGCTGTTCGGGCCGGGCGCCTACCAAGGGGGGCGCCTGCGCCTGCTGGAAACCCGCCGGATCGAGGACGTCGTCCTCACGCGCTACGCGCCCACGGCGCCCGGCTCCGGTACGGCCGCCACCGCCGCCGACCGCCACTGGCTGCGCACCGCCTGTGAACTGGCCGCCCTGTGCCCGCCTTCCCGGACGGCGTTCAGCGTGGGCGCGGTCGTGGTCGCCGCCGACGGCACGGAACTGGCCCGGGGACACTCGCGCGAGGGCGGTGACCCGGTGGTGCACGCGGAGGAGGCGGCGCTGGCGAAGACCGACCCGGCCGACCCGCGGCTGCCCGGCGCCACGGTGTACTCCAGCCTGGAGCCGTGCGCCCGCCGTGCCTCCCGGCCGGCGCCGTGTGCCGAGCTGATCCTGCGGGCGGGGGTGCGCCGGGTGGTCACCGCCTGGCGGGAGCCGGACACGTTCGTCGAGGCGGCCGACGGGACGGGCGTACTGAGGGCGGCGGGGGCACGGGTCGTCGTACTGCCGGAGCTGGAGAATCTCGCGAAGGCACCGAATGCCCATCTGCCGGGCTGAGGGCCGCCCGTCCTGACTGAGACCGTCCCGGGCGCGCATACACCCAGGGCCCGGAATCCTTGGGATTCCGGGCCCTGGGCCTTCAGTAGCGGGGACAGGATTTGAACCTGCGACCTCTGGGTTATGAGCCCAGCGAGCTACCGAGCTGCTCCACCCCGCGTCGTTGTGACTCCAGTGTACGCCATGTGCGGGATGGTTCGCACACCGGTTTCCGCGGCCCCCGTGACGGGCCTCCCCCCGGGCGGTCACGCCCAGGCGGTCGCGGGTGTCACACAAGGTGATCGGGCGAGCGCGCACACATAACAACTGAGTCACCATCAAATCCCGGGTGACTGCTGACGGCTTCTGAGCGCCGGTCAACTTGTCCGGCTTGACGGGATAGTTGCTGATAACTCCACCGGTAAAAACGTTAATGATCAAGGGGACCGGCTTGGAAAGTGACTGTCAGGTCTATTAACGTTCGATAACGCAGCGCGGTCGTCCCAGCCGTCACAAGAGGCGGCTCCGTGCGCACGCGCCGAATCCCGCGAGGGAACCGGGGAACCACCACCTTGGGGTGAATCACGCGGATACCGCCGTGTACTCACGCGAGTCCACGACCGGATATACGCGCGTAGGAGACCTTCCTGCTCCGAACCCGTCAGCTAACCCGGTAGGCGGAGGAAGGAAAGGAGTACGCCCGCGTGGCGTCCAACCGGCCTGGCCCCGAAGCCCCGTCCATACCGGCACAGCACGAGCCCGAACCCGAGACCTTCGGCTACGGCGCCTACCGCGCCGACGAGGGCCCCTGGGAGGAGTGGAACCCCACCGAGGACACCGTCGCCCCGGTCCGCGGCCGGCACCGGGTCGCCAAGCAGCGCGGCGGTTTCGCGCGCAGCTCCACCGTCCTCGGCGTCGGTGTCATGGCCGCGGTCGGCGCGGGCGGCATGGCCAGCGCCAACACCGGCAAGCCGCCGGTCTCCCTCTCCATGCCGGACCTGCCCTCGGTCGGCTCCCTCTTCCAGGACGGCTCCGGTGACGACCGGCCCGCCGAGGCCGCCGCGGCCCCCACGCTCGCCACCGTCGCCGTGGCCTCCGACACGGGCCAGGACAGCGCCGACGCGGGCGAGGTGCTGCGCAACCGGATCATGGCGCAGGCCGAGCAGCAGCAGGGCCAGGCCGACAGCAGGGCCGCCGCGGCCGCGCTCGCCGCCGCCGAGAAGCAGACTGCCGACGCCGCCGCCAAGGCCGAACAGGAGGCCGCCGCCAAGGCCGCCGCCGCCAAGGAGAAGGCGGAGGCCGAGGCCGAGAAGGCGGCCGAGGAGAAGCGGCTGGCCGAGCTGGCCAAGCAGTACGCGCTGCCCACCTCCTCGTACACGATCACCTCGATGTTCGGGCAGGCCGGCTCGATGTGGTCCTCCGGCCACCACACCGGCCTGGACTTCGCCGCCCCCACCGGCACCCTGATCAAGGCCGTGCACAGCGGCACGATCACCGAGGCGGGCTGGGCCGGCGCCTACGGCTACCGCACCGTCCTGACCCTGGACGACGGCACCGAGCTGTGGTTCTGCCACCAGTCCTCGATCAGTGTCTCGGCCGGCCAGAAGGTCACCACCGGCGAGGTCATCGGCCGCGTCGGCGCCACCGGCAACGTCACCGGCCCGCACCTGCACTTCGAGGTCCACCCCGGCGGCGCGCCCGCCGGCATCGACCCGATGGCGTGGCTGCGCGACAAGGGCCTCACCCCCTGACGGTTCCCGCGGAAAGCCCCGACGGTTCTCCGGAAGGCCCTGGCGGTTCTTCCGGAAAGCGGGAATCCTGCGCCGTCGGAGGGATGCGATCGGCCCCCGCCGGCGTTGGCACGTCGTATGACGACACTTCGTAAACTCGGCTCCTCCGACCTTGAGGTCTTCCCGCTCTCCCTGGGCGGCAACGTCTTCGGCTGGACCGCCGACGAGCAGACCTCCTTCGCCGTCCTCGACGCCTACACCGCGGCCGGCGGCAACTTCGTCGACACCGCCGACGTGTACTCGGCCTGGGCCGAGGGCAACAAGGGCGGCGAGTCCGAGACCCTCCTCGGCAAGTGGCTCCAGGCCCGCGGCAACCGCTCGGACGTGGTCGTCGCGACGAAGGTCAGCCAGCACCCCGAGTTCCAGGGCCTGTCCGCCGCCAACATCAAGGCCGCCGCCGACGCCTCGCTGCGCCGCCTGGGCACCGACTACATCGACCTCTACTACACCCACTTCGACCAGCCCGAGGTGCCGGTCGAGGAGATCATCGGCGCGCTGGACGAGCTGGTGAAGGCCGGCAAGGTCCGGCACATCGCCGCCTCCAACATCAGCGCCGAGCGCCTGCGCGCGTCGCTGGAGTTCTCCGACCGCGAGGGCCTGGCCCGCTACGTCGCCGTCCAGCCGCACTACAACCTGGTCTCCCGCGACACCTACGAGGGCCCGCTCCAGGAACTCGCCGCCGCCGAGGGCCTGTCCGCCGTCCCGTACTTCTCGCTCGCCTCGGGCTTCCTGACCGGCAAGTACCGGCCCGGCGCGACGGTGGACAGCGCCCGCGCCGACCGGGCGCAGGAGTACGCGGCCTCCGAGCGCGGCCAGAAGGTCCTGGCGGCCCTGGACGAGGTCGCCGCCGCCCACGAGGCCCCGGTCGCCACGGTCGCCCTGGCCTGGCTGGCCGCCCAGCCGACGGTCACCGCCCCGATCGCCTCCGCCCGCACGCCCGAGCAGCTTCCGGCGCTGCTCGGCGTGGCGGAGCTGAAGCTGACGAACGCGGAGGTCGCGAAGCTGACGCAGGCCTCGGCCTAGTCCGCTCCACGGCGGTGCCGGCCCTCCGTACGGGCCCCTGCGATCAGGTGCGGTACGGGTTGTACGACGGGTTGTACGACGGGTAGGGCGCCGCCGGGTAGCCGTACGGCGCCGCCGGCCGGTACACCGGGGCCGGAGCGGCGGCCCGGCTCGCGTACTCCAGCGCCGGCCGGGCCACGTGCCGCCGCCGCCACAGCTCCTCCAGCAGTTCCCGCTCCCGTACGGTGAAGTCCGCCCCGGCCCTGCCCGCACGCCCGCGCTGCCGCAGGAAGGCGAGCGAGGTGGCGTACCCCTCGTAGCGGGCCACCTCCCGGGCCGCCGGACGGCCGTGGTGGTGCCGGGCGTAGTCCCGGGCCATCCGGCGCGCCCGCATCGACCCCAGCGCGAACGGCTCGCCCGGCCCCAGCCACCCGGCCAGCACATACGCCGGCAGCTCCGCCCGTACGGTGCGCAGCTCCCGCTGCCGGGTCCAGACCGCGAGCCAGGTCACCAGCCCGAACACGGGCACCATGAAGCCGCCGTAGACGGCGAAGAACCCGTACTGCCCGAAGGTGGCCGAGCCGTTCCAGAAGGCGTGCATGCCCATCGCGAGCAGCAGTCCGCACACCGGCAGCAGGACCCGCCGGACGGGCCGGCGCTCGGCGGACAGCGCGGCGATGCCGAAGCCGATGCCGGTCAGCACGGTGAACAGGGGGTGCGCGAACGGGGACATCACGATGCGCACGAAGAAGGTGGCGGCGGTGACGGAGGCGATGCCCCGGTCACCGGTGAGCTGGTCGGTCCCGAAGGCCGTACCCAGGTAGAGGATGTTCTCGGTGAACGCGAACCCGGTGGCGGTGATCCCCGCGATCACCACGCCGTCCACGATCCCGGTGAAGTCGCGTCTGCGGAAGAGGAAGACCAGCAGGACGGCCGCGGCCTTCGCGGACTCCTCCACGACCGGCGCTATCACCGTGGCGCCGAGGGTGTCGGCGCTCGCCGGGTCGGCGGTGGAGGTGGCGATCCACTCGGTGGCGAAGCTGTTGGCCACGATGGCTATCAGCGCCGCCGCGCAGGCTCCCCAGGCGAAGGAGAACACCAGGTTCCGCCAGGGGCCCGGCTCCACCCGGTCCAGCCACCGGAAGGCGGCGATCAGCCAGGGCACCGGCAGCACGGCCAGCCCGAGCCCGACGAGGAACCCGTCCGTGCCGGTCTGCCGCCGCACGAGGGCGAGGATGACCAGCCCGGACAGCGCCAGCAGCGTGCTCGGCGCCCCGTACCGCACCCACCTGCGCTGCCACCAGTGAGGGTGGCGGAGCACACCGTCGCCGGGGCTCGGGGGACGGGTCGGGAACGGAGGACTGATGGCCACGGCATCGACCCTAACGGTGACGGCACGAGGGGCTGAGCGGATTATCGGCCCGGACGGTTCGCCCGTGGGCCTTCCGGTCGGCTATCCGTCCTGGCGGTGCGGTACGCGTCGGAACAGCAGATCGTTCACGACGTGTCCCTTGTCCAGTCCCTGCCCCTCGAAACGGGTCAGCGGCCGGAACTCCGGGCGTGGCGCGAAGCCGCCGTCCGGCTGGGTGTTCTCGAAGTCGGGGTGCGCGGTGAGCACGTCCAGCATCTGCTCGGCGTACGGCTCCCAGTCCGTGGCGCAGTGCAGCAGCGCGCCGGGCTTCAGCCGGGTCGCGGCGAGCGTCAGGAACTCGGGCTGGATGAGCCGCCGCTTGTGGTGCCGCTTCTTGGGCCACGGGTCGGGGAAGTAGACGCGCAGCCCGTCCAGCGAGTCAGGGCGGAGCATCTCCCGCAGCAGGATGATCGCGTCGCCGTTGCCCACCCGGACGTTGGTCAGGCCGCCCCGGTCGGCGAGGCCCAGCAGATTGCCCTGGCCCGGGGTGTGCACGTCGACGGCGAGGATGTTGGTGTCCGGGTCGCCCGCGGCCATCCGCGCGGTGGCCTCGCCCATCCCGAACCCGATCTCCAGGACCACGGGACGGTCGTTCCCGAACAGCTCGGCCGGGTCGATCACCCGCTGCCCGTCGATGTCCAGCCCCCACTTGGGCCACAGCCGCCGCAAGGCGTCCGCCTGCCCGGCCGTCACCCGGCTGCGCCGCGGCTGGAAACTCCGGATGCGCCGCTCGAAGTGCGAACCGGCGGGGTCCGCCCTGGGCCCGTCGGGGAAGCGCGGTGCGCCCTTGGCCCGGGCGGGCCGGACGGGGTCACCGGGGGTGGGCGGGGTGGCGGGGGAGTTCAGGGAGTCAGACACAGTAAGCCCGATTTTACGGGTCCGGTTCCCCGGCCCGGGGCGGTCACCGCGGCGCCCGGAGCATGGCCAGCGCCCGGCGCCCGATCTCGCGTCCGATGGGCAGCGAGGCGGTGGCCGCGGGCGAGGGCGCGTTCAGCACGTGCACGGCCCGCGCGCCCTCCCGGATCAGGAAGTCGTCCACCAGCGTCCCGTCCCGCAGCACCGCCTGCGCCCGCACCCCGGCCGGGGCCGGCACCAGGTCCCCGGCCTGCACATCGGGCAGCAGTCTGCGCACCGCCTCCAGGAACGCCCCCTTGGACACCGAGCGGCGCAGCTCACCCGCCCCGTACCGCCAGTGCCGCCGGGCGATCGCCCAGGAGCCGGGCCAGGCCAGGGTCCCGGCCAGCTCACGGGGTCGTACGACCCCCCAGCCGTACCCCTCGCGGGCCAGCGCCGGCACCGCGTTGGGGCCGATGTGCACGCCGCCGTCGACGCCTCGGGTCAGATGCACGCCGAGGAACGGGAACGCCGGGTCCGGCACCGGATACACCAGGCCCCGCACCAGCTCGGGCCGGGCCAGCTCGTAGTACTCCCCACGGAACGGCACGATCCGCATCCCGGGCTCGTCCCCGGTCAGCCGGGCCACCTCGTCGCAGCGCAGCCCGGCGCAGTTGACCAGCACGCGCCCGCGGACCACCTCCCCGGCCGCGGTGAGCACGGCCACGCCCCGCTCCGGCCGCCGGTCCACCCGGACGACCCGCGCGCCGTAGCGGATCTCCGCCCCGGAGGCGCGGGCCAGCTCCCGGGCGACGGCCGCGTAGTCGCACACGCCGGTGGTGCCGACGTGTATCGCGGCCAGGCCGCGCACCCGAGGTTCGTACGCGGCGATCTGCGCCGGCCCCAGCTCCCGCACCGGGATGCCGTTCTCCCGGCCCCGCTGCACGAGCGCGTGCAGCCGCGGCAGCTCGGCGCGCTCGGTGGCGACGATCAGCTTGCCGGTCACGGCGTGCGCGATGCCGTACTCGGCGCAGAACTTCACCATCTCGGCGGCGCCCCGCACCGCGAACCGCGCCTTGAGGGAGCCCGGGCGGTAGTAGATCCCGCTGTGGATGACCCCGCTGTTGCGTCCCGTCTGGTGCCGGGCGGGCCCGTCCTCCTTCTCCAGCACGGTCACGCGGGTGCCCGGCGCCGCCCGGGTGATCGCGTACGCCGTCGACAGCCCGACGATCCCCCCGCCGACCACGAGCACATCACAGTCGTACGCCCCGCCCAGCACCGAGCACCACCTCCACTCCCGATAGTGCACTGCGCCACTGACAGCGGCTTCAAACGCGCTCCGGAGGGTGCGGCGCCGTATCGATACGCGGCTGCGCCGCGTGGGCGCGGGGAACCCCCGGCAACCCGCCGCCGCGAGACGACGGCAACCCGGCGGACGCCGAAGCGCGCGGCCCTGCGCCTGAGCCATCCGTCGGAAGCGGCGCGGCCCTACGCCGGTGCCATCAGCAGCGGCCGGGCCCGCTCCCGCAGCTCCACCACCCGCGGCTCGTCCCCGTAGGGCTCCAGCCGGTGCAGGAGATCCTTCACGTACTCGGTGGTCCGGGCGGACGAGATCCGTCCCGCCACCTCCACGGCCCGCACCCCCTGCTCACAGGCGGCGTCGAGGTTCCCCGACTCCAGCTCCGCGACGGCGGAGACGACCAGCCGCAGCCCGTGCGACCGTACGAACTCCTCCGTCGGCTTCGACAGGGCCTGCTCGGTGAAGCGCCGGACCTGCCGGGGCGCCTTGAGGTCGCGGTAGCACTCGGCGGCGTCCGCGGCGAACCGGTCGTAGCCGTAGAAACCCAGCCAGGAGGGGTCGTTGTCGCCGGGACGGGACCGTTCCAGCCACCCCTCCGCCGCCTTCAGCGCCGCGCCGGCCGCCTGCGCGTCACCCGCGCGCGCGTGCGCCCGCGCCTCGACCAGCCGGAAGAAACTCATGGTGCGGGCGGTGGCCAGCCCCCGGTTCCGCTCCAGCGCGGCCTGCGCGAGGTCCACGCCCTCGTCGCCGAAGCCCCGGTAGGTGGCCTGCAACGACATGGAGGCCAGCACATACCCCCCGAGGGGGACGTCCGCCGCCGCGCGCGCGAGGCGCAGCGCCTGGATGTAGTACCGCTGCGCGGCCTCCTGCTGGCCGGTGTCGAAGGCCATCCAGCCGGCGAGCCGGGTGAGTTCGGCGGAGGCGCCGAAAAGGGCGCGGCCCACCTCGTCGGAGTAGGAGCCGAGCAGCAGCGGTGCCGCCTCCACCCGCAGGCACTCCGGCACCATCGACGAACGCCAGTCTCCGCCGCCGTACTTGGAGTCCCAGCGCCGGGCGTCCTCGGCGGCCTCCCGCAGCTTCTGCACATCGCTGTGGCCGACTTTGAGCGGTGCGCCGGAGCCCTCCGCGGCGCTCGCCTCCCGCGCGACCGAGCTGTCGGCGGGGGTTATCAGCCAGCGCGAGGCGGGCGTTGCGTATGCGCTCACCGCGAACGATCCGGCGAGGGACTGCCAGATGCCACCGGAGCCGGCCCGGCGGCCGGCCAGGTCGAGGCGGTACAGCTCGGTCGCCGACTTCACCGCCTGTGCCACGTCCCGGGGGAAGGCGAGGCCCACCTCCGGTGCGGGATCCGCGTCCGCCAGGCCGATTTCGTGCAGCGGGACCGGGCGGCCGAGTTTCTGGCCGATGGCGGCGGCGATCAGATGCGGTGCCGCGCCCTGCGGCACCATGCCCTTCGACACCCAGCGCGCCACGGACGTCTTGTCGTAGCGAAGCGTCAGACCACGCTGGGCGCCAAGGTCGTTGACGCGCCGGGCGAGTCCGGCGTTGCTGATTCCCGCGAGGGCGAGAACGGCGCCGAGCTTTTCGTTCGGCCCGCGTTGCTCCCTGGACATGCGCCACCCCTCGACACAGACGGCTGCCGCGCTGGCATAACCATGCGGCATTCGTAAACCCAGCGTAGTTCGCCGCATGCCAAGCGTTAAGGGGCAAAGTTCCGGATGGCGGGATTGTGGTCGGTGCGCCGACGCGGCCCTGTACGCACCGTGCACGGGCTGTCGCGACGTGCCCCCGCCCGTGTGGCCGTGCGCCCGCCCGTGCGCTCTTCTCCGGCCATCCGGCGGGCGATTCCATGGGCCGTGCGTGGGTCGGCCCGCTGTACTGGATCCAGCGGGCTGGGGGACACCGCCGCCTTCATCCCCGCGGGTGGCGGACCGGTCCGGGAGGCGTCGTCCGCCTCCCGGACCGTGCGTGCGAGTAAGCCCTCAGGCGCTCCGCAGGCCTGTACGGAGAGTGCTCAATTCCGGTGCGCTGTTGTGGAATTGGCTGAAAATAATCCCCCGATCGTGCGATGGATTTCCTTCGTGACCATGCAACTTGAGGGCGTGAACGGGGTTTTGGGGGAGCGCATGGGGGGCGCATTCGTGTCGTACCCGTAGCGTGCCGCCTGCGCCCCGGCCGCCCGCCACCCGTCAACTCCCCTTCCCCGCCCGCCGGCATCCCTCGGTTCCGGGCGGCCCCGCCGCGCCGCTTGGGCCTGCTCTTCATGGCAGCATGGGGGCCGGTTCGTACGGTGCACTGGTGGTCCACAGCCTGTGGAGGCGTCGATGCGGTGGTTGGTGGGGTGGAGCAGCACCGCCGCGGGCGCCGCCGGGACCGGCACCGCGGGGGCCGTCGGATACGACGGCGAAACCCTGCAACCGGTCGGCTCCCAGCTCCTGTGGGGCGACCCCGACCCGCTGTGGGCGGTCGGCGACTGGCGCCCCGACGAGGTGCGCGTGGTGCACGCCGACCCCGAGCACCGGATCGCCGTCCTCGGCATCTGCGGCGCCACCGACGAGGAACTGCGGCGCGGCCTGTTCACCGCGCGCGGGGGCGCGGTGCGCCACCTGACCACCTGGCCCGGCAGCTACACCGCCGTCGTCCGGGCCGGCCGCCGCATCACCGTCTGCGGCGACCTGGCGGGTGCCCGGCCGGTCTTCCACACCCCCTGGGCCGGCGGCACGGCCTACGCCACCGCCGCCCTGCCCCTCGCCGACCTGGTCGAGGCCAACCTCGACTTCACCCACCTCGCCGCCCTGCTCGCCGCACCGGACGTACCGGCCGCGCTGCGCGACACCACCCCTTACGACGGCGTACGGCGCATTCCGCCGGGGCACGCCCTGGTGCTGCGCGCCGGAGCGCGGGAGATCGCCGGGTACGAACCGGTCGCCTCCCTCGCCGTGGCCGCGCCCCCCGCCGACCCCGACCGCGCCGTGGACGCCGTCCGGGACGCCCTCGTGGAGGCGGTCCGCACCCGGCTCGCCGCCCCTCGGCACGTCCCCGACCTGGACCCCGGGCCGGTGCCCGGCATGGGGCCGGCCGAGCGGCGCGCCGCGCGCGGGATGCCGGTCCCCGGCATCGGCGCCGACCTGTCCGGCGGGCCCGCCTCCGCCACCCTCGCGCTGCTGGCCGCCGGGCTGCCCGGCAGACCCGGCACGCTGCTCGGCCACCGCACCGGCGCGGGCGAACGCCTGCTCGCCGTCACCTTCAACGACCTGGCCGTACCCGGCCGCGAGGCCGAACTCGAACGCGCGGCGGCCCTGGCCGCGGGCCCCCGCCTGCACCACGTCGTGGTCACCGGCGGCCAGGAGACCCTCCCCTACGCCGACCTGGACGGCCCGCTGACCGACGAACCCGGCCCCTGCCTGGTCCAGGCGGCCCGGCACCGGGCACGGCTCGCCGCCGGCAGCGCCGACCACTTCACCGGCCACGGCGCCCGCCAGGTCCTGGACGCCCACCCCGCCCGGCTCGCCGACCTCCTGGTGGACCGACGGCGGCGCCACCTGGTCCGGCCGGTCGCCGCCCTCGCCCGCGCCGACGGCTCGGTGTTCGTCCCCGCCCGCGTGTACGGCGCGGCCCGGCGCCTGGCCCGCACCCCCTACCGGACGGGCCTGGAGGGGCTGGCCGAGCGGCTGCTGCGGCGCCGCTTCGACGAGCCCCAGGGGGCGGCCGACGCGTCCCTCGCCGCGCTGAGCTGGGCCGGGCCCGGGCCCGCCGCGCGGTGGCTGACGGGCGAGGCACTGGCCGAAGTATCGGTTCTCCTCCAGGCGGAGGCCGACCGCTCCGGCGCCGGCGTCCAGCGGCCCGGCGACTACCGCGCGCGTGCGGCGCTCGCCCGGCACGCCGCCGACCTCCGCGTCCTGGAGCAGGCCGCGGAGATCCGCTCCCAGCGGCTGCACGCGCCCTTCCTCGACAACCAGGTGGTCCGCGCCTGCCGCGACCTTCCCGAGGCCCTGCGCGTCCGGCCCGGCGCCCGCGCCACCGTCCTGCGTACGGTCCTCCAGGGCGCCGGCGTCACCGACCTCCCGGCCGGCTGGGGCGCCCCCTCCCACGCCTCCGCGGCGGCGGTGGCGCGCGCGGGGCTGCGGGCCGCGGCCGACCCCCTCATGGACCTGTTCGCCACGCCGCTGCTGGCCGACGCCGGGCTGGTGGAGGCCCGTGTCGTGCGCGCGGCCCTGCGGGGCGGGGCGTCGGGCGAGCCCCTCCCGCTGGACGGCCTCGCCGACCTGGTCTCCCTCGAACTGTGGCTACGGCGTCTTCTCGCCCGCCGCGGCACCTGCTGGACCGGCACGCCGTCCCGCTCCCGCGCGGTCCCCTCGGGGATTCAGCCGAGGCGCGGCGCGCTCGCGTCGGGGGCGTGAGCGGCCAGGGGTTTGCGAGGCCGTCGTTCGGCTGCGGGCCGGGGGCGGGCCGGTCGCGCCCACGCGGCCGTGCCGCGGACCGGATACGGCCCCGCGCCCCTTCTCGCCCCTTCGAGGCGCTGCCGTGCCGGAGGCTCGAAGCGCCGCCGGCGCCCCGGGCAGACGTCCCCCGCCCAGCCACCGCACCGGTTCCGACACCCCCGGCGTCAGAACCCCCGTGCCGCGCCCCCCAGCCCCCCGCCACAATGGCCGGGTGCGGTACAGAATCCTGGGCGTGACCCAAGCGGCGGACGACCAGGGCACCGCCGTACCCGTGGGCGGGCGCCGGCTGCGTACGCTGCTCGCCGCCCTGGCCCTGCGGCCCGGCCGTACCGCCACCCCCGACACCCTCATCGACGAGATCTGGGCGGACGACCCGCCCCAGGACGCGCCCGCCGCCCTCCAGGCCCTCGTCGGCCGGCTCCGGCGCACCCTCGGCCGGGACACCGTCACCTCCACGGCGGGCGGCTACCGCCTCGAAGCCGGCCGGGAGGACGTCGACCTCCACGTCTTCGAGCGGCTCACCCACGCCGGCACCGCCGCCCTCGCCGCCGGCGACCCGGCCACCGCCCACCGCACCCTCACCGAGGCCCTGTCCCTCTGGTACGGCCCCGCCCTCGCCGACCTGCCCGACCGCACCGCCGCCACCCGCCCCGAGGCCCTGCGCCTGGAGGCGGCCCGCGCCCGAGCCGCCGCCGCCCTCGACCTCGGCCGCGCCCAGGAGGCCGTACCGGAGCTGCGGGAGCTGACCGCCGCCCACCCCTACGACGAGCCGCTGCGCGTCCTGCTCATCCGCGCCCTGCGCGACACGGGCCGTACCGCCGACGCCCTCGCCGCCTACGAGTCCGCCCGCCGCACCCTCGCCGACACCCTCGGCACCGACCCCGGCCGGGAACTCCGGGACCTGCACGCGGCGTTGCTGCGCCAGGAGAACCCCGCCGCCCCGGAGAACCCTGCCCCCGAGCACCCCGCCCCCGAGCCCGTCGCCCCCGCGCACCCGCCCCGGCGCACCGGGAACCTCCGCCCCCGGCTGACCTCCTTCGTCGGACGGGAACCGGAACTGGAGGCCATCCGCTCCGACCTGCACCGGGCCCGCCTGGTGACGCTCACCGGGCCGGGCGGCTCCGGAAAGACCCGCCTCGCCGAGGAGGCCGCCGTGGCCCACCCCTCGGCCTGGCTGGTCGAGCTGGCCCCGCTCGACCGGCCGGAGGCGGTCCCCGGAGCGGTGGTCAGCGCGCTCGGTCTGCGCGAGACCGTGCTGCTCACCAACGAGCTGGGCAGCCCGCAGGCCGACCCCACGGCCCTGCTGATCGAGTACTGCGCCCCGCGCGGCCTGCTCCTGGTCCTCGACAACTGCGAGCACGTCATCGGCGCGGCGGCCGCCCTTGCCGAGACCCTCCTCACCCGGTGCCCCGGCCTCACGATCCTCGCCACCAGCCGGGAACCCCTGGGCGTCCCCGGGGAGTCGGTGCGCCCGGTCGAGCCCCTCGTCCCGGAGCAGGCGCACCGCCTCTTCGCCGAGCGCGCGCGGGCCGTCCGCCCCGACGCCGACGCGGTGCTCGGCGACACCGAGGCCGTCGCCGAGATCTGCCGCCGCCTGGACGGGCTGCCGCTCGCCATCGAGCTGGCCGCCGCCCGGCTCCGGCTGCTGACCCCACGGCAGATCGCCGACCGCCTGGACGACCGCTTCCGTCTGCTCACCTCCGGAAGCCGCACGGCCCTGCCCCGCCAGCAGACCCTGCGCGCGGTCGTCGACTGGTCCTGGGACCTGCTGGACGAGCGGGAGCGGACGGTACTGCGCGAGGTGTCGGTGTTCGCCGGCGGCTGGGACCTCGCGGCGGCCGAGGCCGTGTGCACCGGCCCCGCCGCGGACCTGCTCGGCGCCCTGGTCGACAAGTCCCTCGTGGTCGCCGCCCCGCGCGACCCGGACGGCGACGGCACCGGCCCCGCCATGCGGTACCGCATGCTGGAGACCATCCACGAGTACGCCACCGAGCGCGCGGCCGAGGTCCCCGGACTGCGCGCGGCGGCCGAGCGCCGCCACCGCGCCTGGGCGCGCTCGCTGGTGGAGGAGGCCGGGCCGCAGCTGCGGTCGGCGGCCCAGCTGCCCTGGTTCTCCCGCCTGGAGACCGAGCTGGACAACCTCCGCGCGGCCCTGGACCGCGCGGTCCGCGCGGGCGACGAGGCCGAGGCCGGCGCCCTGGTACTGGCCATCGGCTGGTTCTGGTGGCTGCGCAGCCACCGCCAGGAGGCGGTGTCCTGGGTCCGGCTGGTGCTCCGCCTGGGCGCCGCCCTGGACACCCTGCCCGCCGCCGCGCCGGCCGAGGAACTGATGGCCCGGGTGGAGTCCGCCGACCCGGTGGGCGCCTTCCTCGCCGACCCCGACGGCCAGGCCCGGCACCCGCTGGCCGAGCTGCGGACCGACCTGCGCATGCTCGACCTGTTCCTGACCGCCGAGTCGGGCGCCGACCACCTCGCGGGCGACGAGCGGGCCCTGGAGTACGTCGCGCGCGTGCGGGGCGCCTACGAGCGCGGTGGTCCCCAGGCCGCCCGCTTCCCGGGCGTCCTGTGGCCGCTGACCACGTATTACCTGGGCGGTCCGGCCGACGTCCGGCCGAACCTCTCGGCGTCCGTCGCCAACGTCCGCCGGTACGGGGGCGACTGGGAGCTCGCCGTCGCGCTGATGTACCGCGCCCATGTGACGGTCGACACCTCCGGCAGCCTCCAGGGCGTCGACGAGGACCTGGCCGAGCTGCGGCTCCTCGGCCGGCGCGTCGGCGACCGGTGGGTGCTGGCCCAGGTGTGCGGCGCGGCCGGCGAGGCGGCCATGGCACGCGGCCGGTTCGACGAGGCGTGCGCCGAGTACGAGGAGGCACTCCGCCTCGCCTACGAGGTCGGCGCGGACGCCGAGGCGCCGTTCCTGATCGCCCGGCTCGCCGAGATCCGCTACCGCTCCGGCGACCGGGACGGCGCGCTGACCGCCCTGGACCGGGCGGAGTCGGCCGCCGACCGGTACGCGGTGCCGGAGTCCCGGGCCTTCGCGCTGCTGCTGCGTGCCCACATCGCCCGGACGGACGGGGACATCGACCGCGCCCGCGAACTGCTCCGGGCGTCCTGCGCGCTGGTCGGGGACGGCAACGTCGCGCCCCCGCAGTTCGTGGCGGCCCAGCGGATGGTCGAGGGGTTCGTCGTCGCCCACGATTCGGGTCTGGCCCCGGGCCTTAGGGTGCTGGCGAAGGCCCTGCGCGAGGCCGTGGACAACCGGTGCGCCGAGATGGTCACCGCCGGTCTGGTGGACGCGGCGGCCTGTCTGCTGGCCCGGTACGGCGATCTGCCGCTCGCCGTCCGGCTGTACACCGCCGCGGACCGCTGGCGCGAGGGGGTGCCACGGCCGGAGCCGGAGCGCGGCGAGGCCGCCCGGGCGCACGCCGACGCCCGCGCGGCCCTCGGCCCCGGCCGCCACGCCGCCGAGTGCGCCCGGGGCGCCTGCCTCGACGTGGCGGACGTACTGCGGGAACTGAGCGCGGCGACGGCCATGAGCCCTACGACCGGCGGCTGAACGAGACTGCCGGCACGTGAACGGCGCTACCGGCAGGTGAACGAAGCTGTCGGCAGGCGGATGGCGCTACCGGCAGGTGAAACGGGACTCCGCCCAGTCCGCCGGTGCCACCCGGCCGAGGCCGTGGTCGTGCGGCTGCACCACCAGCCGTACGGTCCTGCGCCCGGTGAGGTCCACATGCACGGGCACGGCCGGGTCACGGCCCTTGACCACGCCGGACCGCCACAGCGGGACCCCGTCGGCATAGACGGAGAAGGACAGCTTGCCGACACCGAGGGCCATGTCGTCCACGCCGGCCCACGCGTCGTACGCGGTGCACTGCCGGTTGAGGTCGATGGTGACGGAGGACTCGCCGTGGACGGTGACCCCGCGCGCGTACGTCCTGCCGCCGATCGACATGCCGTACCGCTGCCACACCCAGCTGCTCCCGCCCAGCCTGATCTCGGGCCCGGTGCCGTCACCGGAGGCGTCGAAGCGCAGGGCGTTCAGCTCGTAGACGGTCGGCGTGGGCGGCGGGGTGGGCGTGGGGGTCTGGGTCGGAGTCGGGGTCGGAGTCGGGGTTGGCCTCGGTTTCGGTTTCGGCTTCGGCGGGGGAGCAGGGGTCGGGGTGGGCTTGGGTTTCGGCGTCGGCGTCGGCGTCGGCGTCGGGGTGGGGGTGGCCGCTACCGGTCCGGGGGCGACGGCCACCGGTTTCGGGGGCGAGGGCTTGGGCCGGGGCTTCGGGGGAGTGGGCGCGGGCGTCGGCGGCTCGGAGCGTACGACCGGTGCGGACGGCGACGGTCCGGCGGCGGCCTCCTTCACCGGCCGGTCGTCGTTGACCAGGGCCAGCGCGACCGCGGCGGCGGCCACCGCGACCACTCCCGCCGCGATGCCGGCCTTCACCGGTGCCCCGATCCCCTCGACGGCCGAGGCCCCGCCCGCACCGCCCGCCGTACCGCCCGCCGCGGCGGCGGCCCCGGCGGCCCCCGCCCCGGCGCCGCCGGCCACGATCCCGAGCGCCTTGGCGTATCCGGCGGCCCCGAACCAGCCGATGACCGCGACCGGGACGACCGCGGGGATGCCGTTCGCGACCTCCTCGATCTGCGTCGCGGCCAGCCGGCACCGGGCACACTCCGCGAGGTGCTTGCGCAGGCCTCGCTCGGCCCGGACGCGCAGCTTGCGGCGGGCGTAGGTGCCGAGCTGGTCGGCGTAGCGGGCGCACGCCTCGTCGGCGGTGAGGGCGGTGCTGACGTGGGCCTGGAGGTAGGCCTGCCGCAGCCCTTCCCGGGCGCGGCTGGCGAGCACGCGGGTGCCGTTGGCGTCCAGCCCGAACAGGACGGCCACCTCGCTCGGGGACTCGTCCTCCACCTCGGTGTGCCACAGCACGGCCTGCCAGCGCTCGGGCAGGGAGCGGAAGGCCCGCATGGCCAGCGACTGCTCGGCCTCGTGCAGGGCGCGCACGTCGGCGCCCGGATCGAGCTTGTCCGCGTCGGACGCCTCCGCGGCCCGTGCGGCCTGCTGGGCGAAGACGGCGAAGTCGTCGACGAGCTGCTCGCGCCTGGCCGACTTGGCCCAGTGCGCGGCGACGCGCCGTACGGAGGTCAGCAGATAGGCCCGTACGGCGTGCTCGGGACCGGCGCCGCCGCGCACCGCCTGGAGCATCCGGGCGAACACCTCGGCGGTGAGGTCGTCGGCGGTGTGGGCGTCCCGGCAGCAGGTCCGCGCGTACCGGCGTACCGCGTCGGCGTGCCGCCGGTACAGCTCCTCGTAGGCGGAGTCGTCACCGGCCCGCATCCGCGTGATCAGTTCGCCGTCGGCGGCCGGCGTCTCCCGGGGCGGCGGCAGCACACTCCCGTCCCGCTGGGCGGGCACGCCGCGGTCCGCGCGCCCACCGGGTGCGCCGTGGGAAGCGGGGCGGCCCTGGCCGGGTACGTACGGCGAGGCCGGACCGCGCGTCTCCGCGTCCCCGTGTGACCCGTCCCACCCGTCAGCGCTCATCGCGGAAAGCCCCCGGCACCGGCCCAGCCCAACCCGTCACCGGCTCAGAGTGCCACACCCCGACCCTCCGAGCGCCCCCGCACACCCCATCCACCCGTCCGAGCGTCCTCACCCCCGCCCCGCCCGAACACCCCTGTGGCAAAACCCAGTTGGGGTCCCCAGGGTCGAATCCCGCTGTCGTCGACGGTGGGCGCCCCCCACGGGGGCCACCCGCACCCGACCGCGATAGCCGCACGGGTGGTGCGGGTGGAGACCCGATCCGCCGAGGGCGAAGCCGAGCCGCTTACACCGATGCCGGTGCCGACGCCGGCCGGGACCGGAGTCCCTCCAGCAGGATGTCCAGCAACCGAGCCGAAGCCGCCGCCTGCTGCGCGGCATCCGGCAGGGACGGCGCCGCCGTGGCGATCACCAGCAGCACATCCCCCACCGACACGTCCGCCCGCAGCTCACCCGCCGCCCGAGCCCGGTCCACCAACTGCCCGACCACGTCGAGCAGCGCCCCGGCCCCGGCATCGTCGGCCCCCATCGAGGACCCGTCCGGCACCAGCCGCAGCTCACCACCCCCCGGCTCCATCCGCTGCTGAGGCACCCGGGCCTCCTCGCCCGACGAACTCGCCGGACCCGCCGCACCGGGCTCCCCGGACGAACCCGTCCCGTCCGTCCCGTCGGTCCCGTCCGACCCTGCGGAGCCGACCCGCAGCACCTGCGGCGGCAGCAACCGCCCCGCCCCCGACGCCACCGAGGTCCGCAGGAACCGCGACAGCGCCGACCAGGGCTCGTCCTCCTGCCCGAGCGCGGCCCGCGCCTGCTCGGTCAGCCGCGCGGTCTCCTCCTCGGCGATCCGCCGGACCAGCACGTCCTTGCTGGGAAAGCGCCGGTACACCGTGCCGACCCCGACCCGGGCGCGCCGCGCCACGTCCTCCATCGGCGCGCCGTACCCCAGCTCGCCGAACACCTCACGCGCCGCACGCAGCACGTGCTCCAGATTGCGCTGTGCGTCCACCCGCAGCGGAGTCGTCCGCGCCCCGTCCGCGCGTCCGGTACCCGCCGCCGTACTCATCGTTCTGCCGCCGGGTGCGATGGTGGCAGCCGATGCCCAATGCGTGTCCTGAACATGCATGTGTTTCCCCCGGTAATGACGTCTCCCCCCGGAGACTCTCCCCGCCACTGGCTGCGAAGCGCGCGGAACGGGCATCGGTTCGACCGGATCCGCCCGTCGCGGGCCCGTTCGACCACATTCCCTACACTCCGTCGACACACGAACATAGTTGAGAGGCAGTCAATTCAGAAGGGGCAGGTTCCGTACAGTGCGCCCCCCGATCGGAGTACGGAGCGTGTACGTCCCGATTCCCTCCCCTCCCACCCACGCGTCCGCCCCCGCTGACCTGCCCCGTTTCGTCCCATACCGGAACCCCGCCCGGTCCCGCGCTCACCCGGCCGCCGGTCACACAAATTGCCGGGGCTGTGGACAAACACCAGCGCCGGGTGCGTCATGGGATGGTGAAGGAACGTGCGCGCATTCTGGTTGTCGGCGGCGGCTACGTCGGGATGTACACGGCCCTGCGCCTCCAGCGGAAGCTGAAGGCCGAGCTGAGAAGGGGCGAGGCCGAGATCACGGTCGTCACCCCCGACCCCTACATGACGTACCAGCCGTTCCTTCCCGAGGCCGCCGCGGGCTCGATCTCCCCGCGCCACGTCGTCGTACCGCTGCGCCGCGTCCTCGACCGGTGTCACGTCGTCGTCGGCGAGGTGACCTCCATCGACCACGCGGTGCGCACGGCCGCCGTCAGCACCCTCGCCACCGCCGGCGAGGGCAGGTCCGCCGAACTGCTCGACTACGACGAACTGGTGCTCGCCCCCGGCTCGGTCTCCCGCGCCCTGCCCGTCCCCGGCCTCGCCGAGTACGGCATCGGCTTCAAGACCGTCGAGGAGGCCATCGGCCTGCGCAACCACGTGATCGAGCAGATGGACATCGCCTCCTCCACCCGCGACCCCGCGGTCCGCGACGCCGCCCTCACCTTCGTCTTCGTCGGCGGCGGCTACGCGGGCGTGGAGGCCCTCGGCGAACTGGAGGACATGGCCCGCTACACCGCGCGCTACTACCACAACCTCCGCCCCGAGGACATGAAGTGGATCCTCGTGGAGGCCACCGACCGGATCCTGCCGGAGGTCGGCCCGGAGATGGGCCGCTACACCCTCACCCAGCTGCGCCGCCGCAACATCCAGGTGCTGCTGAACACCCGCCTGGAGTCCTGCGCCGACCGGATCGCCGTCCTCAGCGACGGCCAGCGCTTCCCGACCCGCACGCTCGTGTGGACGGCCGGCGTCAAACCGCACCCGCTGATCGCCGCCACCGGCCTGCCGCGCACCGACCGCGGCCGGCTCCGCTGCACCGCCCAGCTCACCGTCGACGGCACCGAGCACGCCTGGGCCGCGGGCGACGCCGCCGCCGTCCCCGACGTGACCGCCGCCGAGCCCGGCACCGAGACCGCGCCCAACGCCCAGCACGCGGTCCGCCAGGCCAGGATCCTCGGCGACAACATCGCGCACGCCCTGCGCGGCGAGCCCCTGGAGACGTACGCCCACCGGTACGCCGGCTCCGTCGCCTCCCTCGGCCTGCACAAGGGCGTCGCCCAGGTCTACGGCCGCAGGCTGAAGGGCTACCCGGCCTGGTTCATGCACCGCGTGTACCACCTCAGCCGGGTGCCCACCGTCAACCGCAAGGCCCGCGTGCTCGCCGAATGGACCCTCGCCGGGCTGTTCAAACGGGAGATCGTCTCGCTCGGCTCACTCGAACATCCGCGCGCGGAGTTCGAACTGGCAGCCGGTGGAAAGCCTCCCCACAGCCCCTCCGACGACCCGAAGGGGTAGTCCTGACCGGACCCGGGAACTCCGCGGACCGCCGAGGCGTCTGACGGTTGTCGCCGTGGTCCGCCCCCCTGCCGGACTGCCCACGTCCCCGGACCGGCCCCCCGCCCGCCCACCGCACCCACGAGGCTTTCCCCACAGTGAACTTCACGCGCTGGAGCGCCCGGCTCCCCGGAACGCAGCGCCGCGCCGCCGCGCGGACCGATTCGGCGGTCTCCCCGGACCGGCGGGGTGACGGCTCCGTGCCCGCGGCCCGCGCCGAACGGTCCGCCGACGCGGTCCCGGCGCCCGCCGTGGACGTACTGCCCGCGCGTGACGTCCTCGATCGCGTCCCGGCCCTCGTCGCCCTGGTCCACGGCCCCGACCACCGCATCGGCTACGTCAACGACGCCTACACCGCGGCCTTCGGCACCCGCCCCACCGGCGCCCCCGCCCGCGACGCCCTGCCCGAACTCGCCGAACTGGGCCTGCTCCCCCTGCTCGACCAGGTGCTGCGCAGCGGCAGACCCCGCACCCTGAAGTCCCGCAAGGCCGTCGACGGCCGCTCGTACACCTTCACCTGCACCCCCGTCACCGAGGACGGCGACCGCGACGCGGGCGTCCTCGTCTTCGCCACCGACGTCACCGACCACGCCGAGGCCGCCGAACGCCTGCGCGCCAGCGAGCGCCGCCAGCGCGAGACGGCCGTCACCCTCCAGCGCTCCCTGCTGCCGCAGGAACTGGAGCAGCCCGACGACCTGCGCATCGCGGCCACCTACCAGCCCGGCGGCACCGAGGCCGCGGTCGGCGGCGACTGGTACGACGTGATCACCCTCGGCGGCGGCCGGACCGCCCTCGTCATCGGCGACGTCATGGGCCGCGGGGTGCGGGCCGCCGCCGTCATGGGCCAGCTCCGCACGGCCGTCCGCGCCTACGCCCGCCTCGACCTGCCCCCGCACGAGGTGCTCCAGCTGCTCGACGGCCTCGCCGCCGAGATCGACGCCAACCAGATCGCCACCTGCGTCTACGCCATCCACGACCCGAACGAGGGCCGCCTGGTGTACGCGTCCGCCGGCCATCTGCCGATCCTGGTCCGCGACGAGAGCGGCCTGGTCTCCCGCGCCGACGAACCCACCGGCCCGCCGCTCGGCACCGGCGGCTGGATGCACTCCTCCGGCTGCATCGCCCTCGGCCCCGGCGCGACGGCCGTCCTCTACACCGACGGCCTGGTGGAGCGCCGGGACGCCGACCTGGACGAGGGCATCGCGGCACTCGAAGGCGCCCTCGCCGGCGCCACCGGCACCCCGCAGGTCGTCTGCGACCGACTGGTCCGCTCGGCCGGCGTCACCGCCGACCACGACGACGACGTGGCCGTCCTCGTCCTCCAGCACCCGGCGCGCACGGGCCCCGACGGCGATCTCTTCCGCAACGCGGCCCTGGAACTGCTCGGCGGCGTCGAGGCGGCGCCCCGCGCCCGGGCGTTCGCCTCCGGTGTGCTGACCAGCTGGCGCTTCCCCGCCGAACTGCACGACCTCGGCGTCCTCGCCGCGAGCGAGCTGGTCGCCAACTCCCTCCAGCACGGGACCCCGCCCATGCGGCTGCGGCTACGCCGCACCGACCGCCGCCTGATCATCGAGGTCACGGACGGCGACGACCACCTTCCACGCCGACGGCGGGCGGAGCCGGGCGACGAGTCCGGCCGGGGCATCGCCATCGTGGCGACGATCGCCTCCAACTGGGGCTGCCGCCGCACTCCGGGCGGCGGCAAGGCGGTCTGGTGCGAGTTCGTCCTGCCGAAAGGGTGAGCGCCGCGGGGGCGCGGGCCCGCTCCCGGGCGCGGGAGCTCCGCGGCCGGTCGCGCGGTTCCCCGCGCCCTTGGGGGGCGCCACCCCGGCGGCGCGGTCCTACGCCTCCGCGGTGACCGGCTCCTGGGCCCCGCCCCGGCTCACCACCCGGCTCTCCCGCGCCGTCCACGGCCGGTCCTGCGCCGCGGTGAGGCGCCGCCCCAGCCGCAGGGCCAGCACGGTGATCGACAGCGAGAACAGCAGGAAGGCCACGATGTACGGCGCGTGCAGGGAGGCGCCCAAGGGACCGCCCACCGCCGGACCGACCGCCAGCGCCAGCTGCTTGACCAGCGCGAACGCCGAGTTGTACTGACCGGCCAGGCCCTCCGGCGCCAGATCGGCGGCGACCAGCGGCGCGACCGTCGGCGACAGCATCGCCTCACCCAGTCCGAACAGCGCGTACGTCGACACGAAAGCGGCCGTGGCCATCTCCTGGCTGCCGTGCCCCAGCCCCGCGTACCCGGCGGCCAGCCATGCGACGGCCCAGATCAGGCCCACCGCGGCGATGACCCGGGACCGCCGGCGCCGCTCCACGAGCTTCAGCACGGCGAACTGGGCGACCACGATCATCAGCGTGTTCGCGGCCAGCGCCGTCCCCAGCGCGGACGTGGATATCCCGGCCGCCTCGACGCCGTAGGCGCTCAGCCCCGACTCGAACTGGCCGTAGCAGGCGAAGAAGAGCACGAAGCCCAGCACGCACAGCTGCACCATCGCCCGGTTACCGAGCAGCTGTTTCCAGCCGCCCTTGGCCGACCGCCCGGGAGCCTCCGCCATCCGCGGCGAGTGCGGCATGCGCACCGTCGCCATCACCACGACCAGCAGCAGGAACATCAGCGCCTCGATCGCGAACAGCAGCGTGAACGAGGACACGCGCGTGGTGTCGACCAGATGGCCACCGATGAGACCGCCGACACCGAGCCCCAGGTTCTGCAGGAAGAACTGCATCGCGAACGCGCGCGAGCGCGTGTCCGCGGAGGAGCAGTCCACGATCATCGTCGCCAGCGCCGGCTGCATCACGGCCTGCCCGGCACCGAGCGCGGCGGCGGACAGCAGCACGGTCGTGGCACCGCCGGCCAGACCGAGGCTCAGCGCGCCCAGAGCGGCGAGGACCAGGGCGGCGAGCAGGACCGGCAGCGGGCCGCGCCGCACGATCGCCCGGCCGGCGAACGGCAGCACGATCAGCGCGGCCACGGCGAAGACGGCGAGGACCAGTCCCGCCGTCATGGCACCCAGCCCTCGCACCTGCGCCACATAGACGTACAGGTACGGGACGGTGAAGCCGAGCCCGAACGCGCTGAGTGCGTTGCCCACGTGGATCCGGCGCATCGCTGCGCCCATCGCCCTGGTCACGTTCACCTCTCTCACTAGTTAGACCTGAAGACTTCAAAGCTAAAGTTCGAAGCTAAAGAGTACACAGTGAAGGACTTCAAGGCAAAGGGGCCGCGTGCCATACTGCGGCCATGGCCGACACCCCCGGCGTCACGGAGCCGACACTCGAAGAACAGATCGCCGCCTACCAGCGCGAGTTCCAGGACCTGGACCCCCAGGTCGAGAAGATCGTGTCGGCGCTGTCCCGGCTGAACCGCCGGATGAACGTCGCGTACGGCCGCCAGACCGCCGCCCTCGGCATCAGCAACGCCGAGTGGGAGGTCCTCAAGGCCCTGGTCCTCTCCGGCGCGCCCTACCGCATGGGCCCGAGCGACCTGGCCAAGCGGCTCGGCCTCACCCCGGCCGCGATGACCCACCGGATCGACCGCATGGTGGCCGAGGGGCTGGTGACCCGGGAGCGGGACGAGTCCAACCGGGTACGCGTCATCGTGGAGCTGACCCCCGAGGGCCGCGAGAAGTGGCTGGAGGCCATGCGCCTGGCGACCGTCTTCGAGGAGGACCTGCTCCAGGACCTCACCCCCGTCGAGCGTGCGGTGCTCGGCGAGGTCCTGACCCGGCTCCTGCGTCGGGTGGAGCACGCGCAGCCGGACGCCGGCGGCCGGCTCAGCGACCTGGACTGAGGCCGGGCCCGCGACCGCGGAAAAGATCTTGACAGAGGGTGTTGACACGCCTCTGGCCGATCCGTAAAGTTCTTCGGGTTGCCGCGGAGCCGTAACGGTTCTTCGACAACACTCTGCCGCCTTGAGCGGCACCCTCACACCACCAGCACGATCTCCCGTACGGGTTGATTTCGGCGCGCCCGAATTCAATTTGAATACGGGCTCGGCGGCCCGATTGGGAAACGCCGGGCGGATCCGCTAAGGTTTGAGGCGTCGGAACGGCCCAACAGCCGGGAAGACAAGCCCCCCTGACTGGGAGTCAGACGCCGAAAGGATCTGATAGAGTCGGAACCGCCGGAAAGGGAAACGCGAGAGCGGGAACCTGGAAAGCGCCGAGGAAATCGGATCGAGAAAAGATCTGATAGAGTCGGAAACGCAAGACC